>JAGQJP010000060.1 GCA_020430585.1 Myxococcales bacterium
CCGGCGGGTCGTTCTCGTTCACCACCGCGCCGACGCGGAGATTGTAGGTCGTCACGCTCGAGTCGGAGAGATAGCGCTTGACGATGGTCGTCGGCCCTATGCCGGTGATCGTCGGCGTGAGCTGATGCCCGGCGTTCAGCCCGAGCTCGGCCCCGCGGATGCCCCACAGGTCGGTCGCCGGGGGCAGCATCGGCATCCCGTCGACGAAATTCCCGGTCTGCGCGGCGCGATAGAAGGCGACGACCCGCGGCGGCGTGCACGGCGGAGGCGTCGCCGGCGGACACGAGGTGCGCAGGGTGACGACGCTGTTCGGGCCTGGGTCGAAGTTCACGCTCTGGTGCTGGAACTGAGTCAGATCGACCGTCTGGTTCTTGACCTTCGTCGAGGTCTGCGAGCCGATGTTGAAGGTCCACTCCTCGAGCTCGACGCGAACGTCCGCTTCCGAGGCGTAGATGAAGATCGTGTCGTCCTTCGCCGGCGAGCCGAGAACGGGGAAGTGGAACTCTCGAGAGGCGGTCATCAGCGGTTGGAGGGCGTCGCCACTCGGCATGTCGTACAGACCTGCCAGCGGCCTGGTCGAGCTCACGATGCTCGCGAGGCTGGTGTAGGCCGGAGGGACGACGACGAATTGATCGAAGTCGATGAAGGTCTCGAGAAAGAGGGACGACGTCTCGATGCGCGTGTCCGCGCCAAAGGTGAAGCTCGCCAGCTGTAGATTCGCGGCGCTCTGCCGGTCGGAGAGCAGGACGTGGGTGCCCCGCCGCGTGGACGAGCTGAAGACATCCTCTCCGCTCAGCGGATCCGGCGGCCCCGCGGTGAAGTCGTCGAAATAGAGGAAGAAGCTCGTGATGCCCGTCGAGAGCTGCGGCGCGCGGAACCAGATCACCGCGCAGGGGAGAAACATCCCGTTGGTCACCGGATCCACGTCGTCCGTCGAATACTCGCCGATGGCGACACCGAGCACCGCGGCAGCGTCGGTTCCGGAGACGATCTCGAAGTGAAAGTCGTAGGGCTGAAAGCCCGGCGGCGGCAACAGTTGAATCCGCTGGCCGAAGCGTCGCGCGCGCAGCGGGCCGCCGTGGCTGTTGATCTGCATCACGAGGTCGTCGAGGCTCAATGAGGTGCCGGCGAAGGTAACGCTGTACTGGATCTCGTCGACGCGATAGACGAGGGACTTCGTGTCCAGCGTCGTGACGGGCTCGCTGACGGGCGTCAATCCGGTGATCACCCGGCTCGCGTTGGGACAACTGATCGGCGAGCTCTCGTCGCGCAGCTCCTCGACCCAGGTTGGGAGCTGCGTCTGGCCGTCGCTCGTCGTGACGACGAGATCGCCACCGCTCAGCTCCTGGATGAAGTTGAAGAGCTCCTGCTTCGAATGGGAGGAGATCCCGAGGGCGATCGGATAGTCCGTCACGAGGGAGCCCGGGTTCTCGACGGTGATCTTCACGCGCCGTTTGTGGGCGCCGACGATCCAATCCGGCCGTTGCTTGATGCGGGCGACGAAGAACGCGCCGAGGTCGACGATCTCCGCATCGGGCGAGGTCGTATATCCCGCGGTCGAAAAATCGAAGCTGAACGAATCGCCGTAGGCCATGGCCGGGCCCCAGAAGGCGATCAAGAGGCCGGCCACTGCCGCCGACACGCGCGCGAATGTTGCGCTCTTCCCTCGCACGACAAACTCCTCGGTGCGGTCACTCTGATTGGCTGATGTGGGAGCCGATAGTCTGATTCTACCGATGGCGGCGTGCCGAATCAATCCCGAGACGTTCCGCCGAGAGCATGCGCCAATCGCGTCGCGACGACCGTCATCTCGAATTCGCGCTGGCGCTCGAGCTCGGGGGGCACGCTGAGCAGGAACGACGCCACTCCACCGAGGAGGTCGGCGGGACGGCGTAGATTGGGCGGATCGGCGACATCGAAAAAAAGAATCTGCGATTCACCCGGCCGATCGAGTAAACGCCAACGGCCGATCGTCGGATAACGATCCCAGGAGGGAAAAATGCACCGTTATCCGCTCCCGCTGATCGCCATCGCGGTGGCCGCTGGAATGTTTGGCTCATGGGCCTGCGAGCTGCCGGGCTGGATCTGGTCGAGCGTCTTCGCCACCTTCGCGGTCTCTGCGCTCGTGCTGAGGCGCTATGCAAACCTGAGCGCCCTCTCCGTTCTGGCGAGTTGCTTCGCCCTGGGCGGCACACTGCACCACCAGCGGCTCACCGAACCCCCCAGCGCGGACCATCTCGTGCGGCTCGTCGGAAAACCGTTGGTCAGCGTGGTGTTCACGATCGACGAGCGGCGCCGGCGAGACGACGGGGTCGAGCTGTCGGTTCGCGCCTCGGCTCGCTACCACGCCGGCCATCTGCTTGCGGCGCGCGGACGCTTTCGACTGTTCGTGCCGACCCGCTTTCGACCGCACGGGCAGCCGCTGGTACCAGGCAGCCACTGGGTTGCCCGCCTGCG
>JAGQJP010000553.1 GCA_020430585.1 Myxococcales bacterium
ATGTGAGCTTTTGTGGTCCCGCGGCTGATACCGAGGACCGCGCCGCGTGCCTCTTCGCTCCAGTGTGGGGCTCCGAGGCCGGTCAATGCCGGCACGAAGATGACGCCGCCGGCATCCTCGACGGAGCGCGCCAGAGCCTCACTCTGCGAGGCGTGGGTGAACAGCTCCAAGCCGTCACGAAGCCACTGAATCGCCGCGCCGGCAATGAAGACCGACCCCTCGAGCGCATACGTCGGCTTCCCATCGAGCTGCCAGGCGACCGTGGTGAGCAGACCGTGCTCTGACACGACGGGGCGCTCTCCTGTGTTCATCAAGAGGAACGCGCCGGTCCCGTAGGTGATCTTCGCGTCGCCAGCGTGAAAACAGCACTGCCCGAAGAGGGCCGCTTGCTGGTCCCCTGCGATGCCGCTGATCGGAATTCCATCGGGCAATCCGGGGACGCCCTTGGTTTCGCCAAAGAGTCCGGCGCAGTCGAGGACCTCGGGCAGCAGCGCGCGCGGTACTCCGAGGTGCTCGAGGAGCTCGTCGTCGAATCGCCGGCTCTTCAGATCGAGCATCAGCGTGCGGCTCGCGTTGGTCACGTCCGTCACGTGGCGCGCGCCCCCGCTGAGCTTCCAGACCAACCAGCTGTCGATCGTGCCGAAGGCGAGCTCGCCCGATTCCGCGCGGAGACGAGCCCCGGCGACATTGTCGAGGAGCCAACGCACTTTGGTGCCAGAGAAGTAGGGATCGAGCACCAGGCCCGTACGTTCGGCGAAGAGCCGGTTCAAACCCTGGTCGCGGAGGGCGCGACAGAGCTCCGCCGTCCGCCGGCATTGCCATACGATCGCATTGTGTACCGGTCGGCCCGTCTCCCGGTCCCACAGCACCGTCGTCTCGCGCTGGTTTGTGATCCCGATCGCGGCGATCGTCGCCGGATCGGCGCTCGCTTCGTCGAGAACGGCGCCGATCGCTCGGACCACGCTGTCCCAGATCGTCTCGGGATCGTGCTCGACCCATCCCGATCGGGGATAGATCTGTGGAAACTCGAGCGTCACTCGGGCCTCGACGGTCAGTTCAGCGTCGATCAACAACACCGTCGTGCCCGTTGTGCCCTGGTCGATTGTAAGTATGCGATTTTTCATTGGTATTTTGAAGTCTGAGCGGTGCTTCGAGCCGGCAGTATAAGACCCGTCCAACTCCGTTGTCAACCACAATCGGTACTTGCCCTGTGAGCGTCCAACACCGTCCAACCGATTGGACGCCGGATTGGACGTTTCGCGAGCCGATCGTCGTCGTGGGGCCGTCTGTTCGTTGAAACGACGTGATCATATTGCCTATTTTCGTAGTTGAGAGAGATGGAATGGCACTTGCTGTAAAACTCCGTGTCGGCCGACGCGGCGCGAGGGCGCCGGATCGATTTTCCACGCGACCCGGAGAATCGACAACGCAACACCACGAAACGAACAGAAGGAGTGCTACGAATGAAACGACGACAACGATTGCTCGCTCTGGGTCTACTCCTGGGGCTCGTACTCGCCACGACCGAGCTACAAGCGAAGCGTGAGGCTCCGAGCCTCGAAGGTACGGTGAACATCAACACGGCGACACTCGAAGAGCTTCGCCGTCTCCCGGGAGTGGGCCAGGTAAAGGCGGAGCGGATCATCAGCTACCGTCAGAAGCGGAAGTTCAAGAAGCCAGCGGAGATTCGTCGAATCAAAGGGATTGGCGCGAAGATGTTCAAGCGTTTGCAGCCCTACATCTCGGTCAGTGGCCAAACGACGCTTCGGCGCGGGCGGCGATGAACGACGGTGGTCTCGGGTCGGCGACGTCGGCCCGGGACCGTCCCCCAGGCCGCTCGTGCGGGCGGTCGGGCGCCCGACCCGAAAGGGCTAGAGAAAGGCGAGGTCGAGATGGCGTCGCCGCAGATCGATGCGGTTGAGACGGACCACGATGCGGTCCGCGACGCAGAGCAGCTCGCCGCTTTGCAGGTGTCGAAAGCCGTGCGCTTTCGGTTGGTATGCAAAGTCGGCGAGATCGCGGTAGTGGACCAACCCGCTGACCATCAAGTCGTCGAGCTCGACGAAGCAGCCAAATTCTGACACGCCCGTGATCGTGCCCGGAAACGCTTCGCCGAGGTGACGTTCCAGGTAGCGCAGGAGAAAGAGCGTGTCGCTCTCACGCTCGGCGGACTTGGCGATCCGTTCCCGTGCCGCGGTCTGCTCCGCCAATTCGGTGACGCGCTTGCGCACCGTCGGATGTCGCGCGCTAAAGTGGGTCTCTTTGCTGCGCAGAGCGGTCTTGAGCTGCCGATGCACGAAGAGATCGGGATAGCGACGGATTGGAGAGGTGAAATGGAGATAGGAATCGAAATGCAGGCCGTAGTGGCCGTCGTTCGTCGGTCGATACTCCGCCTGTGGCAGGCTGCAGAGCACCTGTTTGTGGAGGAAGTTCTGCAACGGGTGTCCGATGGTCACCTCGAGCAGCTTGCGCGCCGGATCGGAGAGCTTGTCGGAGGCCTCGACGGCGATTCCCAGACGGCCGAACAGCTCGCGCACGGCTTCGAGCTTCCCGAGGTCCGCTGGATCGTGTGTTCGATACAGCGCGGGAACCTCTCGTGCGGCCATCCAATCCGCGACGAGCCGGTTCGCCAGCAGCATCAGCTCTTCGATCAGCGTCGTCGCGTCGTTCGCGACGCGCGCTGTGACTCGTAGAACGTTCTCTCCGCTCTCGTCGAGCTCGAAGTCGGGCTCCGGGATTTCGAGCGCCAGGCTGCCGCCGTCGAAACGCTGCTCGCGGAGGACGCGGGTAAGGGCAAAGAGCTCGTCGATCATCGTCTCGAGCTCCGCGGCGTCGTCGGGTGGCTCGGCGAACAGCGGAGCGCGCCGCTCCAGAAAGCGGTAGACTTGTGTGTAGGTTAGACGCGCACGTGAGTGGATCGACGCCTCGAAGAAGGTCACGTCGTCCGTGGTTGCGGATCTCGGGTTGCGAATTCGCGCGACGATCGCCAAGCGGTCCTCGTGGGGGCGCAAGCTGCAGAGCCCCTCCGAGAGGGTCGACGGCAGCATGTGGATCACGCGGTTCGGAAAATAGACGCTCGTTCCGCGGGCAAGGGCCTCTTCGTCGAGGGCGCTCCGTTCACGGACGAAGTGGGCGACGTCGGCGATCGCGACCCAGAGGACGGGCTCGCCCTGCTCCTCGGTGAGGGCGACGGCGTCGTCGAAATCGCGGGCGTTGTCGCCGTCGATCGTGACGAACGGGACGTGCCGCAGATCGCTGCGATCACCCGGCGCAAGGGCCTCGACGCGTTTGGCTTCAGCCAACACCTCGGCGGGAAATTCGCCCGGCAGGTCGAAGCTGTGGAACATCCGTTCGAACTCAGCGGCGAAGCTCCCGGGTTTGCCCAAGAGACGCTGCAGTCGGCCCAACACACCGATACGCTGCGTCTCGGGTTTGGACGACAGCTCGAGCGCGGCGAGCTGCCCAGCCGCTTGGGGCGTGAGGCGGGGATCCGGTTCGAGCCAGACGCGGGTGCGGATCGAGGGCTCGGCGTCGTCGACGAAGTAGGAGCCGCGCCAGTGCTGCAGTACGCCGAAGAGCGGGCGCGCCGTGCGTTCGACGAGCCGCTCGATCCGTGCCGCCGGGCGTCCACCGCGCCCCTGGACGTGGACGTACTCCACGCGGTCGCCCTCGGTTACGCCGACGAGCGCCGAAGGGGAGACGAAGACATCGCTTCCTCCGCGGTCGGGTGTGATGAAGCCCACCCCGCTAGCGGTCAGGGTCAACGTGCCGAGCGACGACTGGCGGCGGGGAAGGCGGTAGTGCTTGCCCCGCGAGCATTCGAGGCGTTGTGCACGGACCAGCTGCTTGAGCGCTTGCTTCAGGTCGCCCTTCGCCCGTCGGTCGAGGTTCAACGCCTTGAAGATGAAAGCGAAGTGCAAAGATTGATCGGGGTGCTCGCGGAAGAGGCTCAGAATCTGTTCATCGGTAACGTTCATCGGGCGGCTGAATCTCCGGTCGGCCGCATATGACATTTGATACGACCTATGGTACAGTCCTTTACTGCGTTCACGCGTTTGCTGCAAGGAGAAACGGCCGATTGGAAGCCCGCCGGTATCTGGTCCGCCGCCCGATCTGGGTCGTGGCGCTCGCGCTCTCGCTGTGGGCCAGCTCGGCCTGGGCGTATTGGCCGGATAGTCGAAAAATCGTTCATAATTCGGCATTTGCGCTCGAAGGCGGGGAAAAGATCCTCGGCATCTTCACGCCGCTCGGTTACGGCATCAACGACTGGATCTCGGTCTATATCCACCCGATCCTGTTGATGCTCGTCACACCGAACTTCAACCTGCGGATGACGGTCTACAATCGCAAGGTGGCGATCGCTGTCCAACTGGGCTACACCGAGAGCTTCCTCGATTTCAAGAGTCGGCGGTATCCAGGGATCATCGAGCCGGGAATGCGGCTCTCGATTCCCGCGGGGCGCTACATCGTGGTCAATCTCGGGGCGGATTATCAGCTCGAGCTCTTTCCGGGAGCGGGCGATGGACCGACCGTGCAGCATCACGTCGTCGTCGTCGCCGGTCTGAATGCCTGGATCGATCGCTCGAACACGATCTCGCTGAACGGAAATTTCAGCTACAACGTCTCCGCCAAGGCGTTCGACATCCCGACCGGCACCCTGCTCTACGCCCACGGATGGGAGACGTTTCGACTCGGCGTCGGCGTCGCCTTCGGGCGTTTCCTCTTTCAGACGTCGAAGGACAAGTTCTCGAAGCTGTACGCCTATCCGGTCATCGATGTCTGGTGGCGCTGGTTCTGAGGGTGCGGCGACTCACAGCGACGAGAAACGCGACGAGTAGCAGGGCGGCGAGAGGGGGCTCGCCCGGCGCGCCACTACGGCTCAGTTGGCAGCCGGAGAATCCGGTGCGATAGGGGCCGGCGTCTGGCTTTCCGGAGAGGATCTCGAAGTTCGTCTCCTCGGCGCCCTGGGAGTCGACCGCGCGGACGACGACGTAATAGGTCGTACCCGTCGTCAAGCCTTCGATCGTCGCTTGCAGCTGATCGGTGATCAGATGCGGTCCACCAAACTTGAACTGCCCCGGTTCCGTCGAGACGTAGACTCGATAGCTCACGCCGTCGCCCTCGAGGTCGGTGGCGGCATTCCACCGGACCAGCAGCGAAAACCCGGTGCCCGTATTCTCGACGGAGGTTACGCCGCCGAATTGCGGGGGTTGATTCTGTGCAGAGGCGACGCAAGCGAGGAGGGTCACGCCGATGAACGAGAGCCAGACGATAGAGCGAGAAATCATCAGTGATATTGCCTTCGGTACGTTAGATCGCGATGTTCTCTTTCTCGAACGCTTTGCGCACGTCCTCGACTTGAAACTCTAAGGGCGCGCCCTTCTTGCCCTTCTTCGGCTCGAGCGGAAGCTCGTCGAGCTCCGCGACGCCGACGCTGGACAAGAGCGAGACCTCCTCGCCGGACATCGACTCGTCGTCGGCGCCGTCGCGCAACTTCATCCGCGCCCGTGCCGCCCGAATCGCGAGACCCAGCGCCGTCTGCCCAAACTCCGCCCAATCGAGGGGAACGCTCTTGCCGACGGCGTTTCGTGTCAGCAACACCTCGACGTCACTGCAGATCGTGCGGATGTACGACGGCGACGCCTTGGCCTCACCCAGCGCATAGTGGAACAGCGTGTCGAGATCGGCGGCGTAGAAGAACTCGTACTCTTTGAAGCCGACCTTTCGCGGCGTGCGCGGAACCGAATAGGTCTCACCGCCGAGCACCTTGACGACGTGTGAGACATGTTTGTTGATCGTCTTGTAGAACGTATCGATCGCGTCGGCGATGATGTGTTTGCTCAGGTTCTCGAGTTTCATCGGCGTCCTCACGGAGTTGGCTTTGCACGTCCACGAATACGATCAAGAAATCCTAGCTGCGCTGATTTGTCAAGCGTTCGCGCGAGCTTCGGCCAGATTTCGATTGCTCCCCGACGGCAGATTGGCTACCGTCGCCCAGGTCCGCCGGAGGTAGGGATGCAGATCGCGCTAATCAACCCATTGATACCACAGAACACGGGCAGCGTCGCTCGCCTCGCTGCAGCCACGAACACCCCGCTCCACCTCGTCGGTGAGCTCGGGTTTTCGCTCGACGACCGATATCTCAAGCGCGCGGGGCTGGACTATTGGCCAGCCGTACGCTTGTGTCGCCACGCCGGCGTCGACACGTTTCTCGAGGCGATCGCCGGCCAGCGTCTCTGGCTCTTCTCGACCCACGCGAGTCGCCGCTACACCGACGTCGACTATCGATTCGACGACGTCCTCGTCTTCGGTTCCGAAACGACGGGGATTCCCGACGATCTGCGGCGTGACCACAGCGAATCGCTGCTGCGAATACCGATCAACGGGAACGTTCGAAGCTTGAATTTGGCGAACTCGGCGGCGATTGTGTTGTTCGAGGGGCTGAGGCAGTGCGGATTTCCCGACGAGGCGGTGGCTCACACCACGCACCCCGCGGTTCGTCGCTGAGGCGATTACTTCGCGATCGTCACGCGGTCGCCCGGATTCACGTCGGAGGACGAGGCAGAGGTCTTGGCCTTGCAACGGAAGGGGAAGACCTCGATCACCTTGCAGCTCGCCTTGACACCCTTGATCACGCAGCGGGCACCGACCTTGACGCCGTGTTCCGAGCCTCGGCTGAGGACCATGATCGTTCCCGAACCGAGGGGCACCGTGCTGACGACCTTCGAGGAGACCCGCGACCCGGTCAGCGTCACCGGGACGTTGCCCTTCTTGACACACTTGCCGGCGTGACAGACGAATCCCTTGCGGCATTTCTTCTTGCACTTCTTCTCGGCGAGCTTGGCCTTGATCCGCAAGATCTCTGGCGGCGTGTAGCACTTACCCATGAAGCAGCTGCGGCCCGGTCCGCAGGGTGGCTCGCAAACCTTCGGTCCGTCGTCTCGTACTTTGCCGCGCTTGACGCAGATCCCGCCGCGTAGCCGATTGCAGCGCTGGCCTTTCGGGCAATGCTTGCCCTTGCACGGATCCTCGTCGCAGGAGTTCGTCTGCGGGTTGCACCAGCTGCCACTGCCGCAATCACCGAAGCACTCTCTCCAACACTTGCCTGCGACGCAGAAAGAACCCTTGACGCATCCGTTCGGGCAATCGGCGGTGACCATCGCCTTGGTCGGACGTTTGCACACGCCGCTGATGCAGGCTTGGGTGCTCGAGCAGCGACCGCCGCACGGCCCCTTGGGCTTGGCGATGACCTTCTCTTTGAACTCCGGCTTGATGAAGAAGCGCGTCTTGCCGGACTTGGCGTGCATCTTGAGGTAGTACTTTTCACCCGAGCGCAAATTGACGACGAGCGTGTAGACCGCCGTTCCGATTCGCATCGGGACCGTTTCGAGCGTTTGTTGCCTCGAGTTGAGAACGCTGAAGCGGCCGTTGACGTTGCTGTTGGTCAATTTGAGTACGAGTGTGACCTTGCCGTCCTTGTCGGAGTCGAAGTAGCGCCAAATGACCCGCTCCTTGTTCGTCGCGTCGAGATCGTCCTCGAGCACGAACCCCAGCGGCGCCCGTTGGGAGAACTGGGCGCCCGGATCATCAACTGGCTTCGGCCCGTCTGTCTTCACTTTGCCCGAGCAATAGAGCCCAGACATCGCAAGTGATAACGCCAACAGGACCACAATTTTGTCGAGGCGTGTGCTGAAATAGTCCATGGCACTCCCGATAGGTTTCTGGTTTAATCGGTACATTATGGGTTCGATCTGGATGGTACATCGTGCGCGTGTGTCCTACGATACGTCAAACCGCCGCTATCGGTCAAGCGAAATCTGGTTGTCTAACCGTCGAGAAATAAGACCAATTTTGGCTGTTGTCGCCCTTCTCGTCGCCAGCCTCGTGGGTTGCCGGAAGTCGAAAGTGCCGGCGACTCCGCGGCCGATCGAGGCGCCGAAGGCCCCGGCTCCCGTCGTTTCCCGCTTTCTCGTTCGCGATATCACCAAGCCTGTCGAGCGACCCTGCAACCTCTTCGGAGAGATACCCGCGCTCGGGTTGGCGACGCTGAAGCGCTCGCATTACTTTCGCTATCGCCCGACCGAGGTCGAGAATCTCGCGGCCTATCGAGGTGGTGCGAACGTGCTCTACATCCTTTCGTTCGGGCCGCGGATCACGCCCGACGCCCGCGTCGGTGTGCTCACCGTCGGTGTCGATCTCACGCTGCAGCGAGAGAAGCCGAACGAGCCGGGCAAAGAGACGCTGGACGTCGTCGTCCGCCGCGAGGTGCCCTATGACCAGAAAAAGCACGGGTTCATCAAGGGCTACGCCCGGACGATCATTCGTGCGGCGTTGCAGGAAGCGATCGCGCGGGCCGAGCTTTTGGGTCAGAGTCGTACGCTAGGGACCGCCACGCTGATCGCTCGTGTCGCC
>JAGQJP010000554.1 GCA_020430585.1 Myxococcales bacterium
GACGCCGCGCAGCGTGATCGCCCGGCTCAGCATCCAGCGCGGCCCGCTCGCGCTCATCGCGCGAAAGTCGCATTCGAAGTGGCTGCTGCCGCTTTCGAGATTGTCGTCGATCATGCGCCGCAAGCGATCGCGGTCCTCGACGACGACGTGGGCGAGCCAGTCGTCTAGACTCGCGACCGCCGCGTCGGGCTCGTAGCCCATCATCGTCTTCCAACGCGGTGAGAAATAGAACACGTCACGGCGTACATTCCAATCCCAGAGCCCGTCGCGCGATCCCGCAGCGGCCAGCTCGTAGCGGCGCTGACTTTCGCGCAGCCGTTCGACCATGTTCACGCGCGTCCGCAGCGCGATGAAGGCGACGCCCTGAAGGCTAGCCAAGCCGAGGAGAAACGCCGCTGGCGAAACCTTCGGTGCGTCGACGCTGGCGATGATCGTCAACGCGACGGCGAAATTCGTAAGGTAGTAGTAGACCGAGAGCCGCACCATCGCCAGCGAGTACGTTCCGAGGACTGTCATCACGGCGATGATGATGATCAACCCGGCGATGTAGGCCGTCGAGATGTTGTTCAACCAGAGCAAGAAGAAGATGTGCAGCGTCATCAGCCAGAGGACACCGCCGGCAACCGCCAACGCGTGGCGCATGAACCACTCGCTTCGCGTCATCCCGATCCCCGCCAGGCCGATGATGCCGGTGACGACAAGGCGAATCCAGAGCGGGTCGGTCTGACCCTGGAAGCGTGTCTGGACGAACCAATAGAGGGGATAGACGATCACGCCGACGAGAAAAATCCACCGAAAGATCGGTAGCTCGTCCATGTCGAGCTCGAATCGCGTGCGCGGCCCCTCTAGAGCGGCGGTCACCGTGCCTCCAGACATCGCTGGGACGTCGTCATCAGGATTGGGAGTGTTCGGATCTGAAGTATAGGGTTTTGATCACATGCGGCGCAAGAAGCGAAAGACCTCGATCGGCTCGCAGGCCATCGCCGCCAGGAGTCCGCCCATCATCGCGCCGATCACGCCGACGGAGGCGACCTCGCTGCCCGAGAAGAAGAGATTGCGGATCGGCGCCTTGGGGCGCAGCCAAGGGTTCTCGAAGCGCTCGGGTGTCGGCTCGATCCCGTAGATCGAACCGGCGATCGGCCGCGTGAAGTTGTCGGTCGAGAGCGGCGTCGACATCTCGACGTACTCGAGGTGGGGCCGTAACGCCGGCATTTTCGCCAGGAATTGCTCGAGAAGCGACGCCTGCAGGCGTCCCTTGAAGTCGTCGTACTCGGTGCCCCGCTTGTACCAGCGCGAGCCGAGCCAGCGCCCGAAGGACTCCCACGGCACGAAGGTCACGACCTCGCCGGTGTGCAGCTGGTCGGGCCCGGGGTCGTGGAGCGGGTCTTTGAGCGAGGGAAAGCTGCAGTAGAGACAGGGCGCCTCGGGGAGCGAGGCGCGCTCGCCCTTGTCGACTTCCCAGGCGGCGGCTTCGGTGCTGAAGGTGTTGTAGAACCATTTGTTCGCCGCCGTCGCCCCGGCCTTGCGGATATCACCCTTGAAGCCGAGGTAGAGGCAAACGTGGGCCGGAGCGGGTCGCAGCTCAGCGATCGACTGCGCCCAGGCCGCGCGTCGCTCCGTCTCGGGGAGCAGGCGGGTCACCGTCGAGGCGACGCC
>JAGQJP010000555.1 GCA_020430585.1 Myxococcales bacterium
CCCTTCATCCCCGATTCGTGCCAGACCAAGAGCGATTGCGCGCCCAACGAGAACTGTGTGCTCAGCCTCTGCGTGCAGTCGCAGTGCGAGGTGAAGAGCGACTGCGGGTCGGGCGAAGATTGCAAGTTCGGCTTCTGTGTGCCCGAAGATACGCCGCTACCCGTTCCTGGGCAGTGTCAGTCGAGCAGCGATTGTCCCGCTGGGACGAGCTGTCTGTTGAGCATCTGCGTTCCGGATTCCCTTCCGATTCCAACACCTTGTACGAGCAACGCCGACTGTAAGAACGGGCGCTCGTGCTTGAAGCTGCCGATCGCGCCGATCGGGGTCTGCCTCTGATTCTGGGTCACGCGCAGCTTCTCCTTTACGAACGCCGCGTCTTTTGGGTATAGTCTCTACTCCAATGGCAAACTCCAAAGCACACTCGGGGGTGCGACGTGTTTGAAGGAACGTATACAGCGCTGATTACGCCATTCCGCGATGGCGCGCTCGACGAAGAGGCTTTTCGCCGCTTGATCCAGCGTCAACTCGACGGAGGCGTCGAGGGTCTGGTCCCCTGCGGGACGACGGGCGAGACGCCGACGCTGACCGACGACGAATATGTGCGCGTGGTCTCGATCGCGATCGAAGAGGCGGCAGGGCGCGTGCCGGTGATCGCTGGAACCGGTTCGAACAACACCAAGAAGACGATCGAGACGACGAAGCTGGCCAAGGAGCTCGGTGCCGACGCGGCGCTGATCGTGACGCCATATTACAACAAGCCGCCGCAGCACGCGCTGGTCACGCACTACCAGGCGATCTGCGCCGAGGTTTCGATCCCGGTCGTGCTCTACAACGTCCCGGGCCGAACCGGTAGCAATCTGTCGCCCGAGAGCGCCGCCGAGCTGTCCAAGCTCGATGAGATCGTCGCCCTCAAGGACGCCGCCGGTTCGATGGAGCAGACGATGCGGACGATCGAGCTCTGCGAGGGGCGATTGAACGTGCTCAGCGGCGATGACGCCCTCGCCTTTCCGATGTATGCCCTCGGGGCGAAGGGTGTGATCTCCGTCAGCTCGAACGTCGACCCCGCGCGGATGTCCTCGATCTATCGCGCCGCCAAGGCCGGCGATTTCGCGACGGCGCGCCGGTTGCACTACGAGCTGCTGCCGCTGATTCGCGATCTCTTCTGCGAGGCGAATCCGATCCCCTCCAAGGCGGCGCTCTCCTATCTCGGATATTGCGCCAACGAGCTGCGCGGGCCGTTGGTCCCGCTCTCGGCTCATCTCGAAGAGCGGATTCGCGGCGTGTTGCGCGCGCTCGAGCTGAGTTGAGGTGGTGCAGATGAAGATCGGCATCCACGGCGCCGCCGGCCGCATGGGACGGCAGATCGCCCAGGAGATCTACGCCCACCCCGAGGCCGAGCTGACCCTCGCGGTCGATCACGCCTCCCAGCCAGGGATCGGACAGCCATACGACGCCGAGAACGCTCCGGGTTTGCCACTCTCGGCGACCCTCGACCGCAGCGCCGAGCTCGACGTGCTGATCGACTTTTCGAGCCCGGCGGGCGCGCGCAGCGTGTTGCCCTGGTGCCGCGAGCGGAAGCTCCCGGTCGTGATCGGCACGACGGGGTTGGCGCCTGACGAGGTCGCTTTCGTCGAGTCCCACGCCGAAGCGATCCCGCTGATCCTCGCACCGAACATGAGCGTCGGTGTCAACGCCCTCTTCGAGCTGGCGCGGATCGGCGCGCGAACGGTCGGACTCGATTGGGAGTTCGAGATCGTCGAGGCGCATCACCGAGCCAAGAAGGACGCGCCATCCGGAACGGCGATGCGTCTGGCCGAAGTGCTCGCCGACGCCCGCAACAGCACGATCGACGAGCTCGGCGTCTATGCGCGTCATGGGATCATCGGTGCTCGTAGCAAAGAGGAGATCGGCGTGCAGACGATTCGCGGGGGCGACATCATCGGTGAGCATACGGTCTACTTGATCGGCGAGGGTGAACGGATCGAGCTGACGCATCGGGCGTTGACCCGCGCGATCTTCGCCAAAGGGGCGGTGCGCGCGGCGCTCTGGTTGGCGACCAGGGCCCCCGGGCGCTATTCGATGCGCGATGTCCTCGGGCTCTGAGCGCCCCGCGATTCGATGCGCGATGTCCCCGGGCTTTCGATCCCCCCGCGCGAGGCCGGCCAGCTCAGAGGCGGCCTACGTCCGAATCTTCACCGCTCGTTTCTTGTCGATATCGATCTGATAACGCGCGTCGATCCCGAGTCGCTCCTGGAGCTGTCGATGAAACTCGTTCTCCTCGAGCAGGATCGCGTTGAGCTGCGCCTCGAGCATCTTCTTCTTCAGATGCAGGTTCTCGAGCTTGAGGCAGTCGTTCTCCGATAGCGGTACGACGTGGCCAATCGGTTCGTTCTCCATTTTCGACTTCTCTTCCATCCGCAATCGTTGTTGCCTATTGCCGCGAGCAGCCACGGAAGGCGCGGTTGATCAGCGACATCGCGGCTTCGGGCGCGAATAGCGCGGAGAGCGCAAAAACCACGCCGACCAGCGTGAGCCCGATCGAAAGGAGCTTGCCTTTACTGCCTTCGAACCACTCGGGGAAGCCGAGCACGGGCAGCTCTTTCTTGATCAGCGAAAAGATCCCCATGAACAGAAAAATGGCGCCGATGACGCCTACCGTGATCACGCTTCCCACTGTTTCCTCTCCTCGGCATTCGGTGCGACACAAAGCATTTCGTACATGGTCGACGAGCTGACGTAGCGAAAGATGAGCTGCGGCGAGAGCGCGAGCGTGTCACCGTCCCGCAGCGGGAGCCATTGCCGCACGGGCAACGTCTCCCCGTTGCGCTTACTGCCATTGCGCGACCCGAGGTCCCGAACCTCGATCTGCTCTCCGTTCAGGCGCAGCCCAAGATGCGTCTTCGAGACGTATCCTTTCGGAACGACGACATCGCTCTGGGGCAGTCGGCCGATCACCACCTCGCGCATCCCGTCGAGGGCCAAGGGGATCAGCGCGTAGTCCGCCCGCTCGCGGTGGGACGGCTCGTCGTAGACCACGAGATCGTCGTCGCCGAGGTCGAGGCCCGAGGGATCGACGCTCGCATCTTCGCCAATCACATAGGTCTTCGTGCAATCCGTCTCCTCCTCGGGAAACTCGATGTTGTATTGGGCGTCCAACGCGAGAAAGGGGCTCAGCAGCTGGGTATCGGAAACTTCGAGCAAGAAGCCGTGCGGAAACTGCTCTGCGAACAGGTCGCGCTGAAGATCCGTACAGGCGATGGCAAAGTCGTTGAAGCCCAACATGATTATCGATCATCGTCGATCAATCGACGGGATGCAAACGGATTCGACGTCGCCCCCGCATCGGTGCGTTGGGACGCTTCTACGGCGCCAAGCTCACTCTTCGCTGAACACCTCGGCGGTGAAGGCCTCGATCGTCGTCTGGGCCTCGCGCCACGCGTGGCGTGGGAGCTGCGCCTTGATGCAGGTCTGTTCGAGAAAGACGCGGGCATCCCAGCCATACTTCTCTGGGACCTGCGGTAGCAAGACGCCGCGCCGATATCCGTTGGTGATCATCAAGCCGTGGGTGCCGACGGCGATCGCCTCGGGTTCGATCGGCTGCATCGGGCTCAGAACGCTGATCTCGAGTGTGCAGTGCGCGAGCTCGTCGCCGAGCAGCGGCGGAAATCGGGGATCCGCCGAGGCCGCTTGCACCGCCATGCGCGCCACCGTGCGCCAGAGCGGGTCGCGGGAGACCATCGTCCCGATGCAGCCCCGCAGCTCGCCCCGCTTTTCGAGGGTGACGAAGGCGCCGCAGGGCGCCTCCAGCGCCGCAGGCGGATCGATCAGCTGCGGCGGATTGGCGCGCAGGCCGAGGTGGTGCTGAATCGACTCGCGGGCGACCTCCAATAGGAGCGCGCGCTCATCGCGGGTCAGCGGGGTCACCTCGCACCTCCTCGATGGCGCAGATAGTCGCCGATGATCTGCGCGTGGTCGAAACAGAGCGGAGTCGGCGGATCGTCTGGGTCGGCGAGTCGGAGGTTCGCCGCGTCGTCGCTCGCCGTCGGCGTGCCGACTCCCCGAGCGATGAAGACGACGCTGAGCGTGTGTTGTCGAGGGTCGCGATCGGGCTCGCTGTAGACGTGAAACTGGCGCAGATCGTCCAGCTCGAGCCCCGTCTCCTCCATCGCCTCGCGGCGGGCCGCCGTCTCCACGGACTCGCCGTAGTCGACGAAGCCGCCGGGCAACGCCCAACCGTGGGGCGGGTTGCGTCGCTCGATCAGGACGATCCGCGAGTCGATCTCGATGATGATGTCGACCGTCGGCACGGGGTTGTGATACGTCTTCTCTTCGCTCATCGCCGTCCTACCACGATTCGGCGGTGACCCGTACCACCTCTTCGAAGGCGGTAACACCCATCGCCAGTTTCTTGATCGCTGACTCGCGCAACGTCGTCATTCCATCTTGTCGGGCCAGCTTCATCAGCTCGCCCGCATCCGAGCCCGCCATCACCGCGCGGCGGATGCGATCGCCGAGCGGCATCACCTCGAATATCCCCGTGCGTCCCAAAAGGCCCGTGCCCCTACAGTGGGCGCAACCCTCACCGTATTTGAGCGGCAGGAAGGGTGGGCGCCCGGGGGGGACCTCGATCTGCAACAGCTCGCGCTGCTCTTTGCTCATCACCCCGTCGCGGATGCAGTGCGGGCAGATCTGCCGCACCAGGCGCTGCGCCATCACGCCCGCGAGGGAGGAGCCGATCAGAAACGGTGGAATCCCGAGATCGAGCAGCCGCGTCAGCGTCGACGGCGCATCGTTGGTGTGCAACGTCGAGAAGACCAGGTGCCCCGTCAGCGCGGCCTGAATCGCGTTCTCGGCAGTCTCCTTGTCCCGTATCTCGCCGACCATGATGATGTCTGGGTCTTGACGCAGGATCGTGCGCAGCGACGAGGCGAAGGTCAGGCCGATCTTCGGGTTGATGTTGGTCTGGTTGAAGTTCTCGATCACCATCTCGATCGGATCTTCGATCGTGGTGATGTTGACCTGGCCGCTGGCGAGGACGTTGAGCGCCGAGTAGAGCGTCGTCGTCTTGCCGCTGCCCGTCGGGCCCGTGACGAGGATCATCCCGAAGGGGCGCGAGATGAAGCTCTGGAACACCTCGAGCTGCGCGGGAAAGAAGCCGAGCTTGTCGAGGTCCTGGAGGATCACCTCGGGATCGAAGATCCGGATCACGATCTTCTCGCCGAAGGCGACGGGGAGGGTCGAGATCCGCAGCTCGACCTCTTTGGTGCCCTGGTCGGTCTTGATCCGCCCATCTTGGGGCTTGCGCTTCTCGGCGATGTCGAGGCGCGCGAGGGTCTTGATTCGGCTCACGATCGCCGGCTGCACCGCCTTGGGGATCGCGTAGACCGTATGCAGCACACCGTCGATGCGAAATCGGATCACCGCCTCGTTGCGTTTGGGCTCGATATGGATATCGCTCGCCCGCTGGTCGAAGGCGTAGTGCAGCAGATACTCGACGGCGTTGATGATGTGCTTGTCGTTCGCCTCGATCTCCTGGACCGCCTTGAGCTTGACCAGCTGCTCGAGGTTGCCGAGATCGGCGGAGTGGCCGAGGTCCTGTACCGCCGCGGTCACCGAGCGGCGGAAGCCGTAGACCTCGGTGATGATCTTGAGGATGTCGCTCTTGGCGGCGAGGACGATCTGGATCGGCATCTGGGTCAAGCTGCGCAGGCTCTCGACGAGCATGATGTCGAAGGGGTTGTCCATCGCGACCAACATCACGTTGCCCTCGACGCGTAGCGGCACGACGATGTGCTTTTTGGCGAAGGGCGGCGAGAGCGTCTGCGTGATCAGCTTGTAGTCGAGCTTGAGCGGGTCGATCACCTCGAAGGGCATCTCGATCGCCTCGGCGAAGTATTGCATGATCAGGTGCTCGGTCAGCTCCTGTCCGTCGGCGAGCTCTTCGTGGAAGGAGGCGATGATCTCCACAGGAGAGACGTCGTAGCGCGTCGTCTGCGTGCTCAGCCCTTTCTGCTTGAGCACGCGAAGGCGCTGGGTCTCTTCCTTCATCAGCATCACTTGCGCCTGGCTCGCGCTCAACACGTGCTGTTGTGTGAGGACGTCGAGCAGGAAGCGCACCGTGAAGGAGCCTTTGAGGGTGGGGGCCATCAGCTCTCCATTCTAAACCGATTTGCGATCGACCGCAAACAGGTGTGGAAAGACCGCTGAAATATGGGAGACGCCGATCACCTGCAGCCGGGTCGAGAGCGCGCCGCCGAGGGTGCTCTGCGGGACGATGCAACGCTGGAAGCCGAGCTCTTCGGCTTCGCGCAGACGAGCCGCGACGTGGCTCACCGAGCGCACTTCGCCCGCTAGCCCGACCTCCCCGAAGAGCACCAGATCGGGGTCGAGCGGTCGGTCGCGAAAGCTCGAGAGCATCGCGGCGACGATCGCCAGGTCGAGGGCCGGCTCACAGATGCGGATACCCCCCGTGAGGTTGACGAAGAGGTCGCACGAGACCAGGGGCAACCCCGCCTTTTTGTCCAGGATCGCCGACATCAGGGCCACGCGATTGCCGTCTACCCCCTGCACGGTGCGCCGCGGGGTGCCGCCCGCTGCTTGCGTGACCAGCGCCTGGATCTCGACGAGTAGCGGGCGTGTCCCCTCGAAGGCTGCCGCGACGACCGATCCCGAGACGTCCAACGGGCGCTCCGAGAGCAGCGCTCGCGAGGGGTTGGTGACGCCGACCATCCCGCGTTCGTTCATCTGGAAGACGCCGATCTCGTCGGTCGAGCCGAAGCGGTTCTTCACCGTGCGCAGTACACGGTAGGGTTGGCCGCGCTGGCCCTCGTACACTCTTTCCCCTACATGACGGTTCAGATCTTCCTC
>JAGQJP010000556.1 GCA_020430585.1 Myxococcales bacterium
GCTCGTCGAAATAGAGCGACGCGGGCTTGAGGTAGATCTCGGAGCCATCTTCGGAGAAGAGGTCGTCGTAGACCCGCTTCATGTCGTGCTCTTCGGAGATCTGGGCGAAGATCATCGAGACCAGGCGGTTCGAGATGATGAAGTCGTCGACGCCGACGCGGGAGACGAGATCCTGATTGTCGCTCTCCATCACTTCGGTGATCAGCTTGGTCTGTTTCGCCTCGTCGGCGTGCTGGGCGAAGATCTCGCGCAACAACAAGAGCAGGATGATCGTGTCGGAGTCGCTCTTTTCGCCGTCGATCCCCGTTCCGCTCTGCGAGAGGATGATGATGTTGTCGAAGGTGAAGGGCTTGACCTCGAGGAGCGACTCGATCTTCGCCGGGTCCTCTTCGATGAAGTAGAGGTTGATCTGCGTCAGTGTGTTCTGCAGCGCGTAGATCTCGGCGCGGACCGCCGCCGTCGCCTCCTTGACCATCACCACGATGTCCGAGTCCTCGAGCACGTAGTCCTCGTACTCGCGGATGATCAGCGGCGCCTTCGGGTTCCAGCCGAGGATCAGGTTGCGCTCTTTGGTGTGCTCGAGCCGCCCGGCTTTGAGCGGCAGGTCGCGGCTCGAGGCGACGGGCTGCGGGCGAAACTCGATCGTCGAGTTGTCCTCGGCGACGATCAGGATGTCGTCGTCGCCTCCGATCGTCGTGCCCACCGCCGGGTTGATCAGCAGCTCCCCGTCGACGCGACGGATGCCGATCGGCACCCCGTCGGGGAAGTGAAACTGCAAGTCGCCGAAGACCATCTCGCCCCAGCGTTTGTCATTGTAGAAGTAGAGCTCACAGCCGTCGAAGCTCAGAAGCTCCGAGTAGACCACCGAGAGGCCACCCGAACGAGAGGTCTGGACCAGAATCTTCGCCAAGATCTCGCTCGTGTCGATGGCGATCACTTCGCCCTGTGTCAGCTCTTTGATGATCCGCCGATTGCGGGCCGAGAAGACCTCGGCGACGACGCCGAAGGGCTCGCCGAGCGGCTCGATCGTGCGCAAGGCGAGGATCGTCTTGATCGCCTTGGCGTCGGAGAGCGCCTTGAGCTCGTCTCCGTCCATATCGCGGCAGCTCGCCAAGACGATCACCGACTTGCACTCGCTGGTGGCGACGCGTTCGAGCTGCGCGGGCGAGGCGGTGTTGCCCGAGCGGGTGACGATCCGTGTGGTGCCGCTCTCGGCGAGGTTGACGTCGAGGAAGTCGTCCATCCACTCTTTGTCGCGCTCGGAGAGGATCACCACCGAGGCGTGGCTCTCGCTCTCGTTGGCCATGATCAGCTCGCGGAGGATCTCGACGACGCGCTCGTTCCAGCCGAGAATCAGGGTGTGGCCCTTCTCGAGCACGCGGGAGTGGCCCTTGCGCAGGTAGCTCATCTTCTCGGCGAGGGTCGTCGTGATGAAGGCGATCAGCATCGAGAAGATGATCACCCCCGTGAAACCGCTGAGGATCGCCACGATCTTGTAGGGCGAGCGGGCGGGCACGTCGAGGGCCATCGTTCCGGGGTCGGTGAGGTTCAAGAAGACGAACCAGAACTGGCCGAACAGCCCCTTGGCGTCCGACCCCGTCGGCATCAACCCGTAGACGAGGGCGCGTACCAGGCTCAGCACGGCCCAGGCGGCGATGAACATCACCACCAGGCTGAGGAAGATCGAGGACCCGCCACGGGCCATGAAGTTGTCGAAGCGGTATCGCCAGACGTCTTTCCAGTGGGGCTGGTGCATGCTA
The DNA here is from genome assembly GCA_020430585.1 of Myxococcales bacterium. Taxonomy (GTDB): domain Bacteria; phylum Myxococcota_A; class UBA9042; order JAGQJP01; family JAGQJP01; genus JAGQJP01. The sequence goes on from JAGQJP010000556.1 coordinate 1,761, forward strand.
CCTCCGCAGGGCGTCGTCGCGAGGTGCGGCGATGGCGCACAAGGACGATCGATCGGGTCGACGAATCGAGACAGGACAATCGCGCGAACATTTGGTTCCGCTGCTGTGTACTGTGGGCCGAGTATACCCGCTGGCCGCTGGGCTGGCAATCGATCGCCCGCTCTCGGACGAGGGCCCTGCGCTCGCGTCGACGCGCGTCAGGGGCGGCGATCGGATCCCACCGCGCTGGGGAGCGCGGCCGTCGCGCTCGGGAGGGCGATCAGCGTCAGGTAGGGCGGGACGAAGGCGGAGAACCAGGCGTAGAGCGGCCAATTCGTGCCACTGTGGCGCAGCAGTAAGTAGAGAAAGAGCAGCGCGGGTGGCACGCGCAGCAACATCGTCACGAGCGAGACGCGATCGCGCAGGCGTCGTCGCAGCGAGACCCAGCCGATCGACACGCTGAGCGCCCAGGCGATGCCGACGGCGGTCCAGATGGCGATCGGTCGATTGATCCAGCGCAGCGCACCCCACCAGGTGGCGAGCAGAGCCAGGTGCGTCAAGAGTGGGGCGGCGACGAGGATCGCTGCATCGAGCCAGACCCGCGGGGCGCCGGCGGCCTCGTCACGCCAGCGAAAGCAGAAGGCGACGGCGGCGCTGAAATAGACCCAGCCGAGCACGCCGATCGGAGGGACACCGAAGAGTCCAGGTTCGTTCCAGGACCAGAGCCCCGCCTGCACGCTGACGGGTTCGATCAGGCTCGCGTCGGCGAGGATCAGCGCGCCACAGACCGCGGAGAAACGCGCCGCCCCGCGAGGGGCCAGGCCGTCGGCGATCTCGAAGGCCGAGAGGATCACCGCGGGCCAGATCACCGCCACGAGCAGCGGCACATGGCCGACGAAGAGGCTCCAACGCGGGCTGTACTGGTAGAAACGGTAGATTTCGATGCAGCTCTGTTCGCCGATCCAGGCGGCGATCGAGACCAGGACGAAGCGAAACAAGAAGCGCGGAGCGCTCGCGGCTCGTCGCGCGCCCATGACGAGGAAGAACAGGACGATCGCCCAGCAACAGGCCTCGAAGAGCGGCATCGTCAGCCCAACTCGCTTCCCGGCAGGCCGAGGGCCCACCAGAGGTGGTAGAGCGCCAACAACAGCGCGCCGATCCAGGTCAGGTTGACGCAATCGCGGCTCGTGATCCCGCGCCGCAAGACCAGCTTGTAGTAGACGAACTGGATCAGCGGAGCGCAGACCATGATGAACAGCCGCCAGGGCACGACGCCGACGGCGTATCCGACGCCGAGCGTCATGAGCGCCGCGAAAAGGAGGGCATCGATGATCGCAACGGCGCCGCGCTCGCCGTGGACGACGGGGTAGCTCTGCACCCGCGCAACGCGGTCGCCCTCGACATCGCGCAGATCGTAGATCACCTCGTAGCTCAGCTCAAAGGCGAAGAAGAAGAGCAGGGCGACGCCGACGGTGGCGCCGCTGACGCCAGGAGCCAGTGCGGATCCTACTCCGTTCCATGTCAAGGGATAGGCGAAGAGGGTGATCAAGAAGCCCATCGCCGACGCCGTGTTCTTGAAGAAGTAGCGCTCTTTGATCCGCCGACCGAAGAGCGGCCAGTTGTACGCCAAACCGAGGAGGTGATAGGCGACGCGCCAGGCCGTCAACAGTGGTGCGAGGAGCAGCGTCGCCACGAGGCTCGCCGCCAAGAGAAACAGCCCGCCGCGACGAATCGCGCGCTGATGTCGCTCGACGAAGTCGGTGCCGACGATCGCGTTGACCCGATCCTCGGGCAGGTCGACGACCCGATTGAGCAGGTTGACGAGGAACCAATCGAAGCCGACGAGCAGCGAGAGGCCGACGAAATAGCGGCCCGTCAAGATCCAGCCGAAGGTCAGCGCGCCGAGCATCGCGATCGCCACGATGTGAATGCGGCTGATCGAGGCCAAAAGGGTCAACGGATGTGGGGTGCTGGCCGGCGGAGCGTGGTCCATATCGCTTCTTACGGAAGGGCGCCGCCGATGTCAAGCGCGGCGCGTGTCCGAGCCCGTCGCCCCAGAGAGCGGGACCGCCGCCTGGGCCGTGGTTCTCTCGTCGTGGCGCCAGATCAGACCGACGACCAGAAACGAGAAGAGAATCCCCGCCGCTTCCCAGAGATAGAGGTACTCTGGCGCGAGATAACTGCCGATCAGGCCGAGAACCCAGGGGATCGTCCCGAAGACGAGACGAAAATCATGGGCGATCGTGATCAAGCCGAACATCGCCGCGCAGAGCAACATGTCGAGCTGGAACATCTGCGGCATCGGCATTCGCACGATCCACGCGGTGATCCGCAGTAGAACGATCGCGCTGGTGGCGAGCAGCACCGAGGCGACGAGACGGCGGCTAGCCATGTTCCCCAAGAGCTCGTCGCGCCGCGAGTAGACGACGCCGAGGGCGATCGCCAAAAAGCTCACCGCCGTGAGCGTGCTGTCGAGATATTGGGTGTGGAAGATGTCGTAGCGCTCGAAGAAGTAGGCGAAGATCGGTGGCAAGCCCCAGACGGCGCCGATGATGAGCGCCAGGCGGCTGCGCTGGCTGCGCCCGACCGAGATGTCGACGTCTCGCTGCAACTTCTCGAGCGCCGCGATTCGCGCCGACGACGTCGAGCGTCGCGCCCGCGCCTCTTCGACGAGCGCTTCGAGCTCGGGGTTGCGTTCGGGGAGGTCCTGCAACAGGAGCGCCGCGCGCTCCTCCTGGTCGTGGTGCAGCTCGTAGCGCACCATCAGCGAGACGGCGCGCTGCAAGGACGCCCGGGCCTCGAGCGATTCGGGCCAGGTGCGTAGGGCCTGCTTGAGACCGAAACGACACTCGCCGAAGGAGGCGTAGATCGCCTCGGAGTCGCTCTCCCCATCGGCGGCGGCGATCAACTGCTCGAGTCGGTCGAGCTCGACGCGGGCCATGCTCGTCAGCTCGATCGCGCCACGACGGACGAGGAAGTCGTCGACTGCCTGGCGGAATCCCTCCGCCGAGTCGAAACGCTGCTCGGGATCGCGTTGGGTCGCCTTGTTACAGATCTCGGCGAGCTCGCGGGGCACGTGGGTCGGGTAGTGGTAGGGATCGGACTTGAAGACGCTGTAGAGCACGGCGTGGAGATTGGTGCCCTCGTGGCGCGCCTTTCTCGTCAGCACCTCGTGCAGCGTCGAGCCGAGGAGATAGACGTCCGTGCGCTCGGTCATCTCGCCGCCGAGCATCTCGGGCGCGCAGAAGGCGGGCGTGCCGACGAGGGACTTCGACTCGCGAGCGAGCGGTAGCCACCCGCGGTGCGCCTCGTCGAGGGCGACCGCGCAGCCCCAGTCCATCAGGTAGACCTCTTGATAGGGGCCGAGCATCACGTTCTCGGTCTTGATGTCTCGGTGCAAGATTCCCATGTTGTGGGCGTAGTGCACCGCCGAGGCGAGTTGCTTGAGGATGTTCAGGTGAAAGCGCAGCGGATCGCCGGCGATCTCGATCCCCGCGTTCTCGGGATCGTGGACCACCTTGCGCCAGGAGCTGCCTTCGACGCGCTTCATCACCATCAACGGCACGTTGTCGGGGGTCTCGACGAGGCTATAGACGGGCACGATGTTCGGATGCTCGAGCAACCCCGTGACCCGCGCTTCGCGCACGAGCTGCTCGATGTCGGTCTTGACCAGTTGGTTGCGCAGGGTCTTGACGGCGACCTTGCGGTGCAGCGACGGCTGGTGGGCGAGCTTGACGATTCCCATCCCGCCTTGGCCGAGCTCGCCGACGAAGACGAGGTCATCCGAGCCGATGCGGCTGTCGAACTGGCCGTCCGAACCCGCCGAGATCGTCTGGTCGAACTGCCCCTGTGACGCATTCACCGCTTGCAAGTCGAGGGTCTTCCACAGATTGTCGAAGTGTTTGCTATCGCTCTGCGGTTGGCTCGCCTGCACCATCGAAGTCCGTCGCCTTCTCGCCTACTGCGGTGGTTTGGGTGTCGGCGTCGATCATAGCGCATTTCGGGAGAAGATTCGAGTCGGTTACGGCGTCGTGTAGCGTCAAGTAGAGACCGCTCGGGCCGAGGCACTCCGAGAGCCCGGAGCGGTCCATCACCTCTTTGACAGGGAATTTCACGTTGGCGAAGATCAGCCGAATCTGGCGCGCCTTGTAGGCGCCTGCGATGTCGTGGAGCGCGCGATCGGCCGAGGAGTCGAGCTGATTGATCGAGCTGGCGTCGACGATCAACGTGTGGATCGGTTCGGGCTGGTCCTCCTCGAGCTGGCGCAGCGTCGACTTGAGGAAGTCGACGTTGCCGAAGTAGAACTGCGCGTCGACTCGCACCATCAGCACGCCCGGGATCGTTCGCGCCGTCGGATGGTTCTTCACGTTGCGGTACGCCGTCGTGCCCGGGATGCGGCCGAGGACCGCCGTGTGGGGCCGCGTCGTGCCGATCACGAACCAGAGCAGCGACGCGCCGACGCCGATCACGATCCCGAGCTGAATCGAGATCGTCAGCGTCGCCGCGAAGGTGATCCCGAGCAGCGCCAGATCTGAGCGTTTGACGCGGTAGAGGTGGCGAATCTCGGCGACGTCGAACAAGCCGATCACCGCCGTCACGATGATCGCCGCCAGCGCCGCCTTTGGTAGGAAGGTGAACAGCGGCGTGAAGAAGAGCAGGGCGAGGGCCACGGTCGCCGCGGTGATCAGCGAAGCGAGAGGGGTCCGCGCGCCCGCCTGGGCGTTCACCGCGGTCCGCGCGAGCCCACCCGTCACGGGATACGCGTGGAAGAGGCCACCGAAGAGATTTGCCAGGCCGAGGGCCTTCATCTCGCGGTTGGCGTCGATCTCGTAGCCCTCCTGGCGGGCCACCGCTTTGGCGATGCTGATCGCCTCCATGAAGGCGACCAGTGCGATCGTGACGGCCGTTGGCAACAGGGCGATCAGCTGGTCGCCGGCGATCCGCGGGGCGGCGAAGCTAGGAAGACCGCTCGGAACCTTGCCGACGACGGCGACGCCGTAGCGATCGAGGCGAAGGATCCAGACCAGCGCGGTCGTCAGCGCGACGACGGCGAGGGCGCGAGGGATCATCGGCTTCCAGCGTTCGAGGGCGACCAGCGTGCCGATGCTGAACGCCGCGACGGCGATCGTCGGCCAGCTCACCGCGTGCCAGGAGCCGACGGTGGTGTAGAGCGTCGTGAAGACATTGGTGCTGCGGGCGAGGTTGATGCCGAGGAGATGTTTGATCTGGCTCGCGGCGATGATCAGCGCGCCCGCCGCCATGAAGCCGGTAATCACGGGGTTGGAGAGGAAGTTGACGACAAATCCCATGCGGAGGACGCCCATCGTGAGCTGAATCGCGCCGACCATCAACGCGAGGAGGATCGCCAGCTCGATGTACGAAGCGCTGCCTTGCAACGCCAACGCCCCGACGCCGCTCGCGAGCAAGAGCGAGTCGATCGCCACGGGCCCGACCGCGAGCTGCCGCGAGCTGCCGAAGACGGCGTAGACCACTAGAGGCACCGTCGAGGCGTAGAGCCCGTAGATCGGAGGCAGCCCCGCGAGCATCGCGTAGGCCATCGCCTGGGGGATCAGCATCACCGCCGTCGTCAGCCCCGCGACGAGATCGCCGCGGAGTTGGCGCTTCTTGTATGCGGTGATCCACTCGATCGCGGGGATCCAGCTCCTCGCCGACGTCGCCTGTGTCACGTTGCGGTCCTCCATCACGTCGACCCCTGGTTGCAGATGCCGCGCCAACGCCATTCAGTTTTGATCACGCTGTGAAATCAATCGGCTAGCTCATTGCACTGGCGATCGGTCGCTGTCGATGTTTCAATTTGGTTCAAAATGTTGCAACGTGTTCGCCGACGCCAAACGACGCCGACGCCAAACGACGCCGACGCCAAACGACGCCGCCGCCGCAACGAGGAGACTCGATGAAGACTTCGACAATCTGTCGTCGACCCGCTCGACAACCGACCACGTTCCACGGGATCGTCACCGCGGCTCCGCAGATGCTCGACTTCTTTTCAGTGCTCCAGAAGGTCGCCCGCACCCAGGCCACGGTGCTGATTCGAGGAGACAGCGGCACGGGAAAAGAGCTCGCCGCTCGCGTGTTGCACGAGCTCAGCCCGCGCAAGGGCGGGCCCTTCAAGGCGATCAACTGCGCCACGCTGACGCCCGAGCTCCTCGCCTCGGAGCTCTTCGGGCACGTGCGCGGCGCCTTCACGGGGGCGATCAAGGACCGTCACGGCCTCTTCGCCCTCGCGGATCGCGGCACGATCTTCCTCGACGAGATCGCCGAGATGCCCCTCGACATTCAGGCGCGCCTGTTGCGCGTGCTCCAGGAGCGGACCTTCATTCCCCTGGGCGGTACCGAGCACGTCGACGTCGACGTTCGCGTGCTGTCGGCGACGAACAAGGCGTTGCGCTACGAAGTCCAGGAACGGCGGTTTCGTGAAGACCTGATGTATCGCGTGCGGGTCGTTCCGCTCTTTCTGCCCCGCCTCGCCGAGCGCGACGGAGACGTCGAGATCCTCACCTGGCACTTCGTCGATGGCTTCAACGCCCAGGGATATCGCAATGTCGAGCAGATCGAAGGTCCGGCGCTCGAAGTCCTGCTCGACTATCCCTGGCCGGGAAACGTGAGGGAGTTGCGCAATGCGATCGAGCACGCCTTCGTGATCGGCGAGGGGCCGACGCTGCGCCTCTCCGACCTGCCGCCCGAGCTGCGCGGCGAGCAGCCCGAGATCAGCGGACAGCGGACCAGCGAGAGCGAGCTCGAGCGGCGCCAGATCCTCGACGCCCTGCGAAAATGCCGCGGCCGAAAAGGCGTCGCCGCCGAGCTCCTCGGGATCAGTCGCACCACCCTCTGGCGCAAGCTACGCGAATACGACATCGCCTAGCCGTCGACGGCTCGGATGTCGTGGAGGCCGCCCTAGACGTCGCGGTATTCGAGGTCGCCTTTGGCGGTGGGGCGAAAGACGTTGAGGGGGATCTTGAAATAGCTCGGCAGCGTGCCCCCGTCGACGTTGACCTGCACGCTCTGGAACAACAAGCGCGGCGCCGCCAGACTCTTGTCGCGCTGGCGCCGAAAGGCGACGAACTCCTCTCGTGTCGTGTTGGCGTTCAAGCGCACGTTCGATGCCTTCTGCTCGGCGACGGTGGTCTGAAACGCCAGCGGTCGGCCATTGGGGCAGTAGTCGTGGCCGACGAAGATCCGCGTCGAATCGGGGAGAGTGTAGATTCGTCGGGTGATCGAGTCGAAGAGGGTCTCGGCGCTGCCCGCTGGGAAGTCGCAGCGCCCCGTGCCCATGTCGGGCATGAAGAGGGCGTCGCCCGTGAACAGCGCGTCGTCGATCAGATAGCTGGCGCAGGCGGGCGTGTGGCCTGGCGTGAAGATCACCTCGATCGCCAGGGCTCCGGCGCGCAGCGTTTCGCCATCTTCGAGCAGGCGGTCGAACTGGCGGCCGTCGGTGGGAAACGCGTCGGGCAGATCGAAGACGCCCTTGAAGACGCGTTGCACGTCGACGATCCCCTCGCCGATCGCCAGGCGCGCCTCGGGGAAGCGCTCTTGGATGTGGCGCGCCCCCGAGAGGTGGTCGGCGTGGGCGTGGGTCTCGAGGACGAAGTGGAGGCGCAGCTCGTTGCGCCGAAGGAAGTCGACGAGCGCGTCGGTGGAGTCGGTCCAGATCTTCGAGCCGACGGGATCGTAGTCGAGGACCGGGTCGATCACGACAGCGTCTCGTGTGCTCTCGTCGTAGACGATGTAGCTCAAGGTATCCGTTCGCGAGTCGAAAAACTCTTTAATCTTCATGGTCTCTCCTCAAGATGCGCGCCCTGCGCCCGATCATCGGGTCGATAGGCGATCATACCGTAGACGCCGCCGTCCGCGCGAGTGTTACATCATCGGCCGACGCCCCGGGCGGGCGGCGCCACGTCGGCCTTCGCCCCTCGCGCGCGGTGCGGGGCGGAAGCCAAAGAGGGGAGACACGCCGCGGCGCGTTTCTGGTATGCTCGAAGCGACGGCGAACTGGCGCACGAAGGAGATGTCGATGAAGGCGATTCGAGTCGGCGCAGCGGTGCTCAATCAGACCCCGCTGGATTGGCGCGGAAACGAGGCGAGGATTCGCGAGGCGATCGATCGCGCCCGGGACGAGGGCATAAGCGTTCTCTGTCTGCCCGAGATGTGCATCAGCGGCTACGGTTGCGAAGACGCCTTTCACGCGCCGGGTTTGCAGGCCCGCGCCCTCGAGCAGCTCGATCGCCTGCGGGCGGAGTGCCGCGGGATGGTCGTCAGCTTCGGCCTCCCGCTGCTCTATCGCAACGCGCTGTTCAACGCCGTCGCGATCGTCGTCGACGGCCAGATCGCCGGCTTCGTCGCCAAGCGCTACCTCGCGGGCGACGGGATCCACTACGAGCCGCGCTGGTTCAACCCTTGGCCACGCGGGAAGCGCGACGACATCGACCTGTTGGGCGGCCGCTTCCCGATCGGCGACATCTTCTTCGACGTCGGCGGCGTGAAGATCGGCCTCGAGGTCTGCGAGGATGCCTGGGTCGCCCAGCGCCCGGGCGCGGATCTGGCCTACCTCGGCGCCGATCTGATTCTGAACCCTTCGGCGAGCCACTTCGCCTTCGGCAAGCTCACGATTCGCAAAGGGTTCGTCGTCGAGGGCAGCCGCGCCTTCAGCGTCAGCTACCTCTATTCGAATCTCCTCGGCAACGAGTCGGGGCGGGCGATCTTCGACGGCGGCGCGCTGATCGCCAGCGCCGGGCGGCTGCTCGCCTGCGGACCGCGCTTCGGCTACCGTGATCTCTATCTCACCTCGGCGGTGATCGACGTCGATCGCACGCGGATGATCCAGGCTCGCACCCACAGCTTCCGCCCGACCTTCGACGACGACGCGGCCTTCTGTGTCGAGGCGCCCTTCGCCTGGCCGCAGAACGTCGAGGCCCCCCACGACCCAGCGCTCGACGCGCTCGAGGCCGCGGCGCCGCCCCGCGCATCGGTGAACGCCTCAGGCGCGCCCGCGGAACCAGGTCTTTTGTCATCGAGCAGCTCGTTCGAGGAGAGCGCGCATCTCAAAGAAGAGGAGTTCAGTCGCGCCATCGCTCTCGGGCTCTTCGACTACATGCGCAAGTCGCGCTCGAAGGGATTCGTCGTCTCGCTCTCGGGCGGCGCCGATTCGACGGCGTGCGCGTGCCTCGTCGCGCTGATGGTGCGATTGGCGACAGACGAGCTCGGTTTCGACGAGTTCGCTCGCCGCAGCGGCCTCGGCGCCGCGGTGGGGCAGCCGCAGCGCGACGATCGAGTGGGTCATCCCGGCCCGAGCGACGCCGGAGCCGAGCGTCTGAGGCTCGTCCGGCGCCTGTTGACGTGCGCCTACCAGGCGACCCACAACTCGTCGGAGACCACACGAAACGCCGCCGAGAGCGTGGCGCGCTCGATCGGTGCGACCTACCTCGAGCTCGACGTCGACGCGCTCGTCGAAGGGTACGTCTCCCTCGTCAGCCGCGGGATCGGGCGCACCCTCGATTGGGAGCACGACGACATCACGCTGCAGAACATCCAGGCGCGCACGCGGGGACCCGGTGTCTGGATGCTCGCCAACCTGAACAACGCGCTGCTCCTGGCGACGAGCAATCGCTCCGAGGCGGCGGTGGGCTACGCGACGATGGATGGCGACACCTGTGGCGGCCTGAGCCCGATCGCCGGGATCGACAAGGCGTTTCTCCGCCGCTGGTTGCGCTGGATGGAAGAGCTCGGCCCGCTCGGTGTCGGCCCGAACGGGGCTCTCTCGACGGTCACGGCCCAGGCGCCGACGGCCGAGCTGCGGCCGCCCTCCGAAGGGCAGACCGACGAGGGCGATCTGATGCCCTATCCGTTGCTCGACGCGATCGAGCGCGCCGCGATCCGCGACAAACAGATGCCCGTCGAAGTCTATCGCACGATGCGCGGCGCGTTTTTGCAGTACACGCCGCAACAGCTCGGCCCCTGGATCGAGCGCTTCTTCCGTCTGTGGTGCCGCAACCAATGGAAGCGCGAACGCTTCGCGCCCTCGTTCCACGTCGATGACGAAAATCTCGATCCCCGAACCTGGTGTCGCTTTCCGATCCTCTCGGGGGGCTTCGTCACCGAGCTCGACGAGCTTCGCGCTGTCGTCGAGGCGGATAGCCGCCCGCACTAGGAGCGCTCGTCCTAGTTCTTCTGGTGGTCCGGGGTCAAGATTGAGGCGAGCTGTGCCTGCAAGCGGCGGGCGGAGTCGACGATCGCTTCGAGCTCGGCGACTCGGGCGCGAAGTCGTTCGTTCTCGACCAGCACCTGGCCCAGGCGGTCGACGCTATCGGCGTCGGTGTGCTCCTCGGCGGCGCTCTCGTCGAGGCCGATCCCACGAAACGGCGACGTCGCGCTCGGTAGCGGTGTGCGCGTCGACGACTGGACCACGACGCTCGGCATCTCTCCGGTCTCGAATCGCGGACCCTCCATGAGCAATGGGCGGCTCTCGACCCGCGTGGCACCATGGAGGGTGTCGTCGCCGCGCGCCGTGGACGCAGCGCGCGCGATCCGTTCTCGGTTCGCTGTCGACGGCGCCATGACGGGTCCGGACGAAGACGTCGCAGGGATCGGCGGGCGCTTGCTCGTCTCTCGGATCGGCGCGGGCGCCGCGACCGTGGCTCGCGTCGCCGCAGCGGGATTCGAC
>JAGQJP010000557.1 GCA_020430585.1 Myxococcales bacterium
GTCCTTCATCTCTTCGGCCTCGCGCATCGCCCGCTCGAAGAGCGCCTTGATGTCGCGAGACATATAGGGATCACCGAAGCCGGAACCGCTGACTTTCGGAAACTTGCGCAGCTCGCCGTCGAGGGTCTTCGCCAGCTGTTCTGGGACGACGCCGATCTTTTGCAGAAGCGGGCGCACGACGCCCTCCTCCTGCTGGAGCAACGTCAGCAAGAGGTGGGCGCACTCGACCTGTTGATGGCTGAGCGACGTCGCGAGCTTTCCAGCGTCCATCACCGCTTCGCGCGATTTCATCGTGAATTTTTCGAATCTCATGGCTTCTCCTCCGCCTGGCTCGTATTCCCAATATGAACCGCTTCCCGCGACTGTCAAGCGTTGACCGATCGCTCCGCCGTCGAAGCCGTCGAGCGAATCGGGAGTTAGCGGCTGCTGCTTGACAGGCGGAACCCGCTTGCGTACGTTGAGGACGATTCGTACACCTCAGAAGGCCGAGATGAACAGCGTACCACCGCGCGTGCTCGCGCAGAAACAGAGGCTGATCGCGCATCCGTCGCTTCAGCTTCCGCAGAACAATCAGGCCGAGCTGAGCCTGCTCGGCGGGATCGTCGTCGACAACCAGGCGATCGCTCGCGTCCTCGAGCTCGTCGGCGCCGACGACTTCTACCGAGAGGGGCATCGCCAGATCTTCCAGGCCACTGTCGAGCTCTTCAACCGCGGCATTCCCTGCGACTTCATCACGCTCACCGAGACGCTGCAGAACAAGGGCTGGCTCGACTCGGTCGGCGGGCCGAGCTACATCAGCGCGCTGATGGACTACGTCACGACGACGGCCAATCTCGTCCAATACGCCCAGATCGTCCGGGACAAGGCGATGATGCGGCGGATGATCGAAGTCACGAGCGAGATCGCCCTCAGCGGCTACGAGGAGCAGGAGGACGTCTCGAGCTACATCGACGAGGCCGAGTCGAAGGTCTTCGCCGTCGGTGAGCAGAAGATGACCAGGTCCTTCTCGCCGATGAGCGAGCTGGTCGGGCCGGCGCTGCAGACGATCGAAGAGCTCTACACGCGCAAAGAGGCGGTCACGGGCTTGCCGACGGGGTTCGAACGACTCGATCAGATGCTCAGCGGCCTGCAGAGCTCGGACCTGATCATTCTGGCGGCGCGCCCCTCGATGGGCAAGACCGCCTTGGCGTTGAATCTCTGCGCGAACGCCGCGCTGCGTTCGGGCAAAGCGGTGGCGATCTTCAGCCTCGAGATGTCGAAACAGCAGCTCGTCAATCGGATGCTCTGTTCGGAGGCGCGTCTGGACGCGAGCAAGCTGCGAACGGGTTACCTCGCCGAGTCCGACTGGCCACGGCTGACCAAGGCGGCGGCATCGCTGGCCGAGGCGCCCGTGTTCATCGACGACACGCCCGCGGTCTCGGTGCTCGAGATGCGGGCGAAGGTACGGCGCCTGGCAGCAGAGCGCGAGCTCGGCCTGATCATGGTCGACTACCTACAGCTGATGCGGGGAAGCGCCAACACCCACAGCCGAGAGCAAGAGATCTCCGAGATCAGCCGCTCGCTCAAGGGGCTGGCGAAGGAGCTGAGCGTGCCGATGCTTGCGCTTTCACAGCTCAATCGAAGCCTCGAATCGCGTACCGACAAACGGCCGATCCTCAGCGATCTCCGTGAATCGGGCGCCATCGAGCAGGACGCTGACGTGATCATGTTCATCTATCGAGATGAGGTCTACAACAAGGAGACCGAGCGCAAGGGAATCGCCGAGATCATCATCGGCAAACAGCGCAACGGTCCGATCGGCTTCGTCCCGCTGAAGTTCTTCCACTCGTACACCCGTTTCGAGAATCTCGCCGACGAATTTGATTGATTCGGAATGATCGCCGCGGGGGCGCTTGTTCTACGATCGACTGCCGGCGTTGAAAAAGCGGCATCTGCGCTTTACGTGATGAGTTTTCCCCACATCTTTCGCCGGCTTGCGCATCCAAGAATTTGCGGGTGCGCGTTGCAGAGTGGTATATTGAGAGTGAGCACGATGCGCGCGAATGTCGCCGCCGTGCGCGACGCAACTTCCGGACCTGAGGTTATCGATAAATGTTAATAGGACTTCAC
>JAGQJP010000558.1 GCA_020430585.1 Myxococcales bacterium
CACCGAGCCCGGCCGCGATTTCCTTGAGCTTCTCTTCGCGGCGCGCGACGAGGGTGAGCTTCGCGCCGCTCTTCGCATACTCGCGGGCGATCGCTTCGCCGATTCCCGATGAGGCACCCGTGACGACCACATGCATGGCTCTGCTCCTTTCGATGGGCGTCGCGACGAGGCGCTCGACACCCGAGGGAAGGTCGATGGTACCCCTAAATCGTCGCCCAGCGCAAGCGGCAGGGCTCGCACACCGAGACCCCGGATGGCCCACGAGAGCGCCTGAGAGCTGGCGTAGCCAGGATCGGACGGGCCGGCGCACACCCCAATCGATTGCGATGGACGCCGGTTTCGTGGTATCGATGAAGAGCAGCGACGAAAGCCCAACGATGCGAAAGACCAATTCGATGACAACCGAGTTCACCTCGGAACGGCGCTTCGGTACATTCGGGGGCGTGTTCACGCCGAGCATCCTCACGATCCTCGGCGTCGTGATGTACATGCGTCTCGGCTGGGTCGTCGGCAACGTCGGCCTCGCGGGCGCGATGATGATCATCGTGATCTCGCACCTGATCTCGGTGGCGACGGGCCTCTCGGTCTCGTCGATCGCCACCAACCGAAAGGTCGGCGCGGGCGGCGCCTACTTCATGATCAGCCGGACCCTCGGCGCTCCTGCGGGTGCGTCGATCGGGATCCCCCTGTTCTTCGCCCAGGCCCTTTCGGTAACCTTCTACATCGTCGGCTTCACCGAGTCGCTCCAGGAGCTGGTGAAGATCGACCAACGGCTGCTCGGCACCGTCACGCTGGCGCTCTTGACCCTCGTCTCCCTCAAGAGCGCCGATCTCGCGATCAAGACCCAGTACATCGTCATGGCGGCGATCGGCCTCTCGCTCATCGCCTTCTTCACAGGCACCGGGTCGCATCCCCCCGAGCATCCCGAGCTCTGGGCCCCCCACGGCGCCGAGTCCTTCGAGAAGGTCTTCGCGGTCTTCTTTCCAGCGGTGACGGGGATCATGGCGGGGGTCAGTATGTCCGGGGATCTGAAGGATCCCCGCACGGCGATCCCGAAGGGAACCCTCTGGGCGATCGGCGTCGGCTTCCTGATCTACATCTCGATCCCGATCTGGCTCGCGTTCAACGCCGACAATCTGCAGATGATCCACGACAAGCGCATCGTTTGGGCGATCGCCCGCGTGCCGCAAATGATCTACGTCGGCGTCTGGGGCGCCACCCTCTCGAGCGCGATCGGTAGCATACTCTCGGCGCCGCGGACGCTTCAGGCGCTGGGAATGGACGGCCTGGTTCCCCGCGCATTCGCCAAGGGTCACGGCGCGTCCAACGAGCCCCGCTTCGGCACGCTGTTCACCTTCGCGCTGGCGCAAGTCGGGATTCTCCTCGGCAACCTCGACGTGATCGCCCCGATCCTGACGATGTTCTTCCTGGCGACCTACGGCGTGACGAACCTCGCCTGCGGGCTCGAGCGCTGGGCCAACTCGCCGAGCTTCCGTCCCACGTTTCGGATTCCGGCGCTGGTCAGCCTCAGTGGCGCGTTCGCTTGCTTCTACGTGATGAGCATCATCAACCTGCTGGCGATGATCGCCTCGGTCGTGATCTGTACGGCGATCTACCTCTACGTCGAGCGCAAGCAGTTGAGCGCGACATATGGTGATGCGCGCCACGGGATCTACGCCGCTCTCGTGAACTCGGCGCTGCAGAAGATGAAGCGCGTCGACTTCCATCCGATCAACTGGCGACCGCACTTGATGATCCTCGGCGGGGAGATTCGCCGCCGCTCGCATCTCCTCGAGTTCGGCACGGGGCTCGTGCAAAATCGTGGAATGGTCAGCTATTTCCACTTGTTGCGCGGGTCGGTCCAGGATCTGGCGGCGCGCCGCGAGGCGCTGCACAAAGAGATCGACGATTGGCGCGACTCGTACCCCAACGTCTTCTTCCGCGTCGACATCACGCGCGACCTCTACCGCGGCGCCGTCACCGCCGCGCAATCCTACGGGATCGGAAACCTCGAGGCGAACTCGGTGCTGATGGGCTGGAGCGAGGAACCCGACGATCCTGCGGGCTATCTCTCGATGCTGCGCGATCTGATCACCCTCGATCGCTCGGTCTTTCTCCTCGACTACAAAACGGACGTGCGCTTCGGCCGACGCCGACGGATCCACATCTGGTGGCGCGGCTTGCAGCAAAACGGCGGCAAGATGCTGATGCTCGCCTCGCTCCTGGTATCGGACCGTCGTTGGCAGAACGCCGAGATCACCGTGCTGACCGTCGTCGAGTCCGAAGAGCAGCGCGAGGCGGCGCGGCGGTCGCTGATGCGGATCTTCGATGCGGCGCGGGTCGATGGTCGGCCCCGGGTGCTGCTGCGCGAGAACCGTAGTATCACCGAGATCATGGCCGTCGAGAGCGCCGCCGCCGACCTCGCGATGGTCGGGATGTACATCGCCGACCACTACGACGAACCCTCGGATTTCTTCGCGAACTATGCCCAGATTCTGCGCCACCTCCCGACGACGCTCCTCGTCTACAGCGCCCGGCACTTCGCCAGCGAGCTCGTGCTCTTCGACAGCGACGAGGAGCAAGCGCCCGAGCCCGAGCCCGATAGCCGAGAATCGAGCAAAGACGACGAGAACGAGGCGAGCAACGAGCTCGATCCGCCGCAGACCTCCAGGCGGACCGACGACGAGAGTCCCGATGGCGATGACGAGCCCAGGGATCTCATGAAATCCGCCGATGGGTCCGCGCGATGAGCTCGCTCGCGGCATTCTCCAGCTGGATCACCGCCGCATTCTCTCCCGTCGTCGTGCTCACGCTCTCGATCATCGCGATCTGGCTCGTGCGCCGCATGATCGACCGGCGGGCGGCGGCGTCATCCGACTTTCGCTTTCGACGACAGCTGGTCACGCTGCTTCTCGGTCTGGTCGCCGTCCTGCTCGTGATCCTTGCCTCACCGCTCACCGACAACGCCAAGAGTCAGCTGTTGAGCTTGATCGGCGTGCTGCTCTCGGCGGCGATCGCCCTCTCGTCGGCAACCTTTGTGGGGAATACCTTCGCCGGGATCATGTTGCGCTCGATCGGCAACTTCCGCCCGGGAGATTACATCATCGTCGGCGACCACGCGGGGCGCGTCTCGGACCGCGGCATCTTTCACGTCGAGATCCAGACCGAGGACCGTACGCTGACGACCCTGCCGAACCTCTATCTAGTGACCCATCCGGTGACGGTGCTGCCGAAAAATGGGACGATCGTCGCCGCGGAGGTGTCCCTGGGATACGAGATCCCCCACGCCGAGATCGAGTCGGCGCTTCTCGCCGCCGCGGAGCGCGCCGGACTGAAACAGGCCTTCGTGCAGCTGACCGATCTCGGGGACTACTCGATCATCTACCGCGTCGCCGGCCTGCTCGAACAGCTGACCGAGATCATCAGCGCCCGCTCGCGACTTCGTCGGGAGATGCTCGACGCCCTTCACCGTGACGAGATCGAGATCGTCTCGCCGATCTTCGTCAACGCCCGCGACATCGCCGGCCAACAGCCCGTAATTCCCCAGAAAGGTAGGCTGCCCTCGCGCCACCGCGGTGGGGCCAAGGCCGCGCACCCCGAATCGGTCGTCTTCGACAAGGCGGAGAAGGCCTCGTCTCTCGAGCAGCTTCGCGAGATGTACGTACAGATGCAGACGCAGATCGACGTGATCGAGAAGCAGCTCGACGGCGCCGGGGACCAGCGCGACGAGCTCGAGCGACAGATCGAGATCATCCGCGCGCAACGAAAACGCCTCGCCGATTTCCTCGAGAAGCAGCCC
>JAGQJP010000559.1 GCA_020430585.1 Myxococcales bacterium
GAGACGATCCCGGATCTCCTGCGGGATCCCTTTCCCCGTGTCTTTGAAGCTGAAAACCGCGAAGTCGTCAACTCTGTCGATCACGATTCGAAACGTTCCGCCCTCGGTCATCGCTTCTCTGGCGTTGCGCGCGATGTTGTAGAAGACCCGCTTGATCTTGTTCTCGTCCATCCGGATCGAGCCGCGGTAGTTCGCCTGTACGATCAGGTCGACGCTGTGCTCGCGGAACTCTTGGCCCAACAACTCCGTCATGTCGTCGATGAACTTGTTGAGGAACACCTTTCGAATCAGGATGTTGCTCTCTCCGCGGGCGAACGCGAGGAGCTCTTTGGTCATGTTACTCAAGTGGTCGAACTGCTTGAGGATCGCGCTCATGTATTCGCCGCGCATGTCTTCGTCGGACTCGCGCGCCATCAGCTGCACGTAGCCCGAGATGATCGACATCGGCGTCTTGAAATCGTGCAACACGCCCGAGAGCATCTGCCCGATCGTCGCCAGCCGTCCCTCTTTCTGTTTCTTGTCCTGTTCGCGCTTCTGCAGGATCGCCCGCGCCGTCTGTCCGGCGAGCACGGTGATCACGTGGAGATCCTCGTCGGTATAGTTCTCGCCGCGCCGCTTGTTGTGCAGCTCCAGCGAGCCGATCAGCGCGTCGTCGACGATCAGCGGGACGGCGACGAAGTTGCGAGTCGAGAGGCCACAGAAGCGACGAAACGGCTCGAGCTGGCCGAGCTGCTCGCCGACGTCGTTCTGGAGCCGAGCCTCACCGCTCTCGCCGATCAGCGCGGTCAGCCCGTTTTCACGGGTGCCGTCGACGCGCTGGGTCTCGCGATCGGCGATCTGCAAGTGAATGTGCGGCGGGTGCTTTTCGTCGAAGAGCCAGAGCGTGCCCGCCTCGGACGGCACGATCTCGAGTGAGCGCTTGATGATCGCGTCCAAGAGCTGCTCTTCGCGATCCGCCTGGGTGATCTCCTTCTCGATCAAATAGAGCGCGTCGAGGATCTTGATCTTCTGACGCAGCTTCTCTTGGGCGTCGAGGAGCTCGATGTTTTTGCCCACCACCGAGAGGTAGAGCTTCGAGTTCTCGATCGAGACCGCGGCGTGGGAGGTCAGCGCCGAGAGCAGCTGCTCGTCTTCGATCGAGAAGTAGCCGTCCTTCTTGTTCAGGACCTGGATCACGCCGATGATCTTGCGCTGGTAGTTGCGCATCGGCTGACAGAGGATCGAGCGCGTTCGGTATCCGCTCTTGCGATCGAACTCCTGATTGAAGCGCGGATCTTTGTATGCGTCTTTGATGTTGACGGTCTGACCCGTCTGGGCGACCCAGCCGGCGATCCCCGAGCCGACTTTGAGTCGAATCTCGCGGGTTTCATACTCCTGGGCGATCTTGGACCAGAGCTCGCCCTGCTCCTCTTCGAGGAGATAGAGCGTCGAACGGTCGGCGTTCATCAGCTCGGTGACTTTGGTCATGATCAGCTCGAGGAGCTTGTCGAGGTTGAGCGTCGAGCCGAGGGCCGTGCCGATCTCTTGGATCGAGCTCAGCTTGTGCTCGATGTGGCGAATCTTGTCCTCGAGCTCTTTGACCCGAGCATCGGACCCTGGTGGCCCGCTCTGTAGTTCCATGAAAGGCCCCCCAACAGCCGGCTTACTTCGCGTCGCGCCAGGAGCGACCGCTCGCCAGATCGACGACGAGCGGGACGTCGAGCGTCATCACGCCCTCCATCTCTTCGGCCACGAGCGCGCGCGTGCGCTCCAGCGCCGCATATTCTACCTCAAAAACCAGTTCGTCGTGTACCTGCAAAACGATCGCGGCGGAAAGTTGTTCCCGTCGCAAGCGCTCGTCGACCCGCAGCATCGCCAATTTGATGATGTCCGCCGCCGAACCCTGAATCGGGGTGTTGATCGCCGCACGCTCGGCGGCACTGCGCACCCCGCGGTTCGGGTCGGCGAGGCCAGGCAGATAGCGCCGTCGGTTGAGCAGTGTTGTGGCGAAGCCGCAGGCCTTGGCTTCCACGACGAAGTGGTCGAGGAGCTCGCGGACCTTGGCATAGCGTTCGAAATAGCGGCGGATGTATTGCGTCGCCTCTCGGCGCGAGACGTCGATCTCCCGCGCCAGCCGATTGGCGCCCATTCCGTACATGATGCCGAAGTTGAGCGCCTTGGCGACCCTTCGCTGGCTTGGCGTGACCTCGCCCAGCGCGCGGCCGAAGACCTCCGACGCGGTCTGCACATGGACATCGGCGCCGTCGCGAAAGGCCTGGCAGAGCGCGGGATCGCCCGAAAGATGAGCGAGAATGCGTAGCTCGATCTGCGAATAGTCGGCGCTGAGCAGCTCAAAGCCCTGGGGAGCGACGAAGGCGCCGCGGATCGCCACCCCGAGCTCGGTGCGGATCGGGATGTTCTGGAGATTGGGCGCCGTGCTCGAAAGGCGTCCCGTCGCCGTCACCGCTTGATTGAAGTGGGTGTGGATGCGGCCGGTCTGTGGATTCAAGAGGCGCGTCAATCCGTCGGTGTACGTCGATTTCAACTTCGTCAGCTGCCGATAGTCGAGCACCAGAGCGGGCAGACGGTGCGACTGCGCCAGCTCCGCCAACACCTCGTGGTCGGTCGAGAAACCCGAGCGTCCCTTCTTCTTCGCCGGAAGCCCGAGCGTGCCGAAGAGCACATGCCCGAGCTGTTGCGGGCTGAGGATGTTGAACGGCCGGCCGGCGAGACGATGGATCTCCGCCTCGAGCACGCGAATGCGCTCCGCGAAGTCGTCGCCGAGCTGGTCCAACATCTCGCGGTCGACGGCGATTCCCCGCGCCTCGATCCGGGCTAGGAGCGCCGCCAACGGAAGCTCGAGGCTCGCCATCAGCGAGAGCTGTTCGGTGCGTTCCAGCGCGCTGTGTTGTCGGGCGGCCAATAGGTGCACGCGCGGTACGAGTCGAGCTGCCTCGTCGGCGATCTGCTCGATCGGCAGGTCCCCGCGGCTCTGCTCGGGCGGGGTGATCGGCCCGAGGCCCGCCCGTTCGGCGATCGCGGCAAGGGTGTGCGGCTGCTCGGGGTCGTCGAGGTAGCTGCCGAGCATCAAGTCGCAGGCGATCCGCGGGCACGTGGCGTCCGTCGCGTGGAACAGGTGCCAGAGTGCCTTGCTGTCGTGGGTGAAGAGCTCGAAGCCGCCTTCATCCAGTGCTCGTGCGAGGCTTCGCAACAGGTCGTCGGCGGCTGGCTGCTGGGCGGCGCCGAGATAGTGGTGCCCGCACGGGAGATAGACCACCCGCTCCCGTGTGCCCAACGCGATTCCGATCAGCCCCGACCGCTGACTCCCGCGTCCAGCGCCCGCTCCGCCGAGCCACGCGGTGAGCGCCAGCTGGCGGGTCGTCCCGAGCGCAGCAAGCTGACGCGGAATATCGTGGAGGTTGCGGCAAATCTCGAGCGTCACCTCGCTCGTCGTGGTTGGCGACGCCGCTGGGGCGGGAACGCGCGCGCGCGCCGGCGTGCGGTTCGGCCCCACGTCGAGCGACGCCATTGCGCTCGATCCGCCAGCCTCGCGCTCGACGTCGCGGGCCATCGTGAAGAAGTGCAGGCGTCGCAGGAATGCGGCGAGCCGCGGCGTGTCGGGGCCGCGATAGCGAAAATCATCGAGCTGCCGATCGAGGGGGACGGCTGTTCGTAGCGACACCAGCGCGCGGCTCAGGCGGGCATCTGCCTCGCTCGTTCGCAGGAGCTCGCGGGTTCGGGCCCGCTCGATCGAGCCCAGTCCGCGATAGATCGCCTCGAGGTTCGGGAATTGCTGGAGCAGGCTGCTGGCGGTCTTGGCCCCGATGCCCTTGACACCGGGGACGTTGTCCGAGGCGTCTCCGCAGAGGGCGAGATAGTCGACCATCTGGTTCGGTGCGACTCCGAAGCGTGCGCGAACGTCCGCGTCCGAGTAGCGCCGATCGCGCATCGTGTCCCACATCGAGACCTGCGGGCCGACCAACTGCATCAAGTCTTTGTCGGCCGAGACGATCACCATCTCGGTCTGGGGCGGGCGAATTGTTACCGCCAAGGTCGCGATTACGTCGTCGGCCTCGACATCCGGCTCTGTCAGGGTGGCGATGCGATAACAGTCGAGGAGCTCGAGCACATCGGGAATCTGGCGGCGCAGCTCCTCGGGTGTCGCCTCTCGATGGGCCTTGTAGCCCGAGAACAATCGGTGACGAAACGATTCGCCGACGGCGTCGAAGACGACGGCTAGATGAGAGGGCGTTTCCCGCCGGAGCAGATTGCGCATGAGCAGCGCAAAGCCGAAAACCACGTTCGTCGGTGATTCGGCGTCGCTCTGAAGGTCGCGCATCGAGTGGAAGGCGCGATAGAGATACCCAGATCCATCGACGACGAAGAGCTTATCGCCCATCGTCGGTGCTCACAGCGACGTCGCAATGACGCGCCAACGGTTTCCGTCCTTCGGATCTTTCTGAAGCACGATTGGCTTGGGCAAGCCTTTCCCGTTCCGCCATTTGACGAAGAGCCGCAGC
The DNA here is from genome assembly GCA_020430585.1 of Myxococcales bacterium. Classification (GTDB taxonomy): domain Bacteria; phylum Myxococcota_A; class UBA9042; order JAGQJP01; family JAGQJP01; genus JAGQJP01. Next base: position 4,500 of record JAGQJP010000559.1, read on the forward strand.
GAGTTCTGCGAGATCCCGCGCCGGGTGATGATGAAACTCGGGTCGCTCTTGCTCTTGACGTAGTGGATCGCTTGTTTGCGCAGCCGTGGCCATTCGAATGTGCGCCGCATCTTGATACCGTTCGGCGTATCGCGGAAGCTGGTATGCACGAGTTTCAAGTATTTCGCGAATCCCGTGGCTTCGTTGGGATCGAGACCCGCGATCAAGACTCTACGCACCACGTCCTCGGGTGTCCCGGCCTTCGGGTTGGTGACTTCGACCTCGACGGGCGCCTTTGGTTTGTCGCTCTGGGGTTCCGAGATGTTCGTGCTCTTCTTGTCGCATGCCGAGGCCAGTACGAGCGCGAGGAACAGCAGAAGATGAAGAGAATAGCGGCGCATGGGGATCCTCCGTGAAGCCTGTTGTGAGCCGCGATCCTACCACGGAGCGTTCTCTGCCAGCAAGGAGTGCTCGTCGTCGGTCGATCCGGCACAGAGCGCCGGGTGAGAACGAAAAATGCTTTGAGCTAGCGTGCATACCGGCCTTGACACACCCAGGGAGAGTCAGGTATCCTAAAAAGTGATTTGCCTGGGGCAGAAGTTCTTGAAATTTTTGGGAAAAGTTATGAAGAGATTAGCCGCTGCTCTCGTGCTGGTTTGGCTCGCAGGTTGCTCGGGCCAATCCGAGCGTGAACCGCTCGAGTTCAAGGTGCTCTTCGCGCAGCCGCCATGCGGCTCTCCGCGGGGAGACACGAGCACCACCACGGTCACCTCCGTCTCCGTGAAGGTCTTTGCGCCGAGCACCGACCCCGACAAGGAGGGCGTGCTCGAGGAGATCTTCTCGACGAGCAAGAGCGTGAGCAACAGCGTCGTCAACATCGACCGCGTACCGATCGCCGACAAGACGGCGGTGGTCGTGACGGGAGATAGTGGCGGCACGACGTGGTATGGAAAGAAGGCGAACGTCGACATCAAAAAGGGGCGCACGACGGCGATCGATCTGCGGTTGACCCGCGTCGGACGGCTCTCCTGCGTCACCCCGCCGACCGATTTCACCGGCCGAATCTTTGCGGGCGTGGCCGTGATGTCCGATGGTCGCGTATTCATTGGTGGCGGGTTCGACCAGACGGCGGGCGGCGATTTCGTCGCCTCGAAGTCGGCCTACATCTACAATCCGGCGACGGGCGAGATCACGCGGGTCAAGGACATGATCGAGGCTCGGGGGATGCACGGCGCGATCGGCCTCAACGACGGTCGTGTCCTCCTCGTCGGTGGTGTCTCCCGGGCGAAATTCACCGCCAACGCGGGATTTCCCTGGAGCACCACGTCGGCGAACCGGCACCAGAACCTCGAGATCTACGATCCGAAGACGGACCAGTACTCCGAGCGGAGCTTCAACAACGTCGATTCGTTCGTGCTGCCCGCGATCGCGAAGATGCTCGACGGCTCGATTCTCGTCGCCGGCGGCGGTCTGAGCCCGCAGACGGCGACGCAGAACGCGTTGACCTTCAACCCCGATCTCGGCGGCGACATTCAGCAGGAGGGCAAGCTCCTCGACAACTTCTGGTTCGGCGCCTCGCTGATCCCCTACGGCAAGAACTCGACCGGGTTGACGCGCGTGCTCCTCGTCGGGGCGAACACGACGGGAATCTACGCCAGGGTCTACCAGGCGCAGAGCGACAAGAACTTCGGTCTCCTCGAGACGGTAGCGGTGACCAACGGCACGCTCCGCGCCTTTTCTGGGGTTGTCGGTCTGACCGGAAAGCGGTTCGTCATCGCCGGTGGCTTCCCGATGAACGGAAACAACCTGGCGGCGCCCGTCGACACCGTCGACGTGTTGACGGTGACCGACAACGACGACTTCCTGAACCTCACCGGAACCCTGACGGCGGGCGGAAAGCTCAAAGATCCGGCAGGGTTCGTCCTTGGCCACGCCCCGCAAGGGCAGAGCGCCGTATTCATCGGCGGGATGACCTCACTCGCCGGCGCGGTCTCGGGCCAGGTGATGATCTTCGATGGCACGACGATGACCGAAGCGCCCAACCTGACGGGCGACGAAGCGTTCCTGCCGCGAGCCTTCCACCGCACGGCTCAGCTCCTCGACGATACGGTGATCATCGTCGGTGGCGCCGATGGTACGCAGGGCCTTTTCGACGGAATCGAAACCTTTACACCGCAGTTTCTCAGCCGATAAGGGGCCGTAGATGACGAGGATGATCAAGAGCAAATCGATTCGCGTTGTGGCGTCTGTCTTCGCCCTCGTGCCGTTTCTGCTGCTGACCTGTATCCCAGCGAGCGCTCGAGCCGACCGTCGTGTGCTCGTCAAGGTCTACCCGGCGTTCAAGAAAGAGGCGAAGCTCGCGGCGTTGCTGCAGAGCATGTTTCGTCTCAACCTCAGCGCCATCGAAGGTGTCGAGCTGGCAGATCCGGCGCCGGTCAAGCGCAGTGGGATTCTTTCGGACGCGATGAGCAAGGTAAATCAAGGGATCTCGTTGCTCAAGCAACGCAAATACAGCGATGCCGAGACCGAGCTGACCTCTGCCGTGAACTCCCTCAGTGGGGCGCTGGGGATCGTCAAGCCCTACGACTTGGCTCGCGCGCTGTTCGCGCTGGGCTTGGCCAAAGCGATGGGCGGCAACGACACCGTCGGGGTCGACGCGATCAAGAAGGCGTTTCTGATCGAGCCGCGGCTGGCCAACAAGATGTCGATGAGCGGCTTTTCGAAGAAGGCGTTGGGCTTCATCGCCAAGGGGCAGACCGAGGCCTCGGGGGCCGAGCCGGGCAAGGTCTCCCTCTCGACGAGCCCATCCAGCGCCGAGGTCTGGGCGCAAGGCAAGCTCCTCGGAATCAGCCCGGTCACGAACGCGACCCTGCCACAGGGGTCGAACTACCTGATCGCGCGGTTGGACGGGTACAAGCCGGGTGGGGTGATCGCGCATGTGGGAGGCAACACCTCCAAGAGCATCACGTTGACCTCGATGGTCGACGAGAAGAAGTATCGCCTCGTCGGGGCGAAGCTGCTCAAGCAGTTTCGCAAGCCGAAAGCGAAGGTCGTCCGCAAGTTGATCGCCGAGCTGCGCTCGTTCCACAACGACCCGCAAGATGTGGTCGCGATGAAGTACAAGCGTTCCGGCCGCACGTTTACCTTCGACGGGCTGTACTCCAAGGGCGGATCGACGAAGAAGGTCCACTTCGTGTTGACACTCGACGCCTCGCGACATACCCAGATTCAGCGCTTTCTCGCCCGAACGCTGGGGTCGCGCGTCGCACCGCCGCCGACACCGCTGATCGTCAGCGGCCCGTCGCCGACGATTCGACGGACCCGAACGACGGGGCCGTTGGTGAAGAACAACACGCCGACCCAGACCCCGCCGAGCGATCCGACGCTGATCGATCCGAACAACCCGCTGATCCAGCTCCCTGACGATCAGAAGAAGAAGCCGAGCATCCTCAAGAAGTGGTGGTTCTGGACGATCATCGGCGTCGCCGTCGCGGGTGGCGTCACGGCTGCCGTCCTGTTGACGCGGAGTAAGAGCACCTCGACGAACAAGAGCGGCGGCCTGACGATTACCTTCCACTGATCTCGGCTCTCGGCTCGCCGGACGACCCCTGGTTACTTCCGAAGCGTGTAGTGGTGGTCTTTGTAGTAGGCCTCGAGCTTGGTGTAGTACGTCTGCGCCATCACGCGGGCGTCATTCACGACGCGGAGGTATTCGGCGAGCTTCGTCTTCAGATTGTTCAGCGTCAAATCCTTCTGCAGTTCCTTCAACGCTGTGTAGTTGCGCTCGTGGGCATCGACGAGGAGCTTGTGAATCGCACGCAAGCGCGGGGTCTCGGTGCGCACGTCCCGCTGCGCCTTGAGGTACTTCTCCCACAGGGGGATCAAGCGGTCGTTTACATACTTGTTGAACGGCGCGATCCCCTCTTGCAGCTTCTTTTCGAGCTGCTTTTGGTCGTCGAGCTTGGCGATCTGCGCCATCAGCTTGTTCGCCTTCTCGACGTCGTGGCTATACACCTCGATCGCCTTCCGCTCTTTGAAATACTGGCAACCGCTTGCCCCGATGCCGATGCTCAGCAGCGTTAGAACGAGGAGTGCTCGTTTCATCTTCCGTCCTCTCCGTTGGCGATGGGGGAGTCGCGTCGGGCGAATTGTCCCGAACGCTCCCAGTCGCCATTATAGAAATAGCGAGCAATGCGCACAAGTTTGCGGTCGGTTCGCCGATCAACGATCGAGCAACAGAACGCCGACGCGCTCGAAATATCGCTTCATTTCATCCCGATACGCGCGTTCGAGGCGTCGGGACTCGTCGGTCTCACGAAGGTAGGCCGCTACGCGGAGGGCGAGGTTTGACCCGCCGAGGCCGTTTCGCAAGCGTTCGAGGGCCTGGAACCGCTTCTCGTGCGCGGCGACGATCTTCAGGTGCGCCGATTTCAGCGCCTCCGTCTCGCACGGGACGCTCCGCAGGGCCGGCAAGTACCGCTTCCAGAGCGGCAGCAGCGTTTGGTCGACGAAGCGGCGGGCTGCCGGGCTCTCGGTACCCAGCAACTTCCGGAGCGCGCGATGTTGCACGCTCAGCTCTGCGGCGAGTTTGTTCGTCTGCCGCACCGCATCGGCATAGCGTACGATCGATCGCTTCTCTGGGACGCGATGACAGCCGCAGGTGAACAGCAGCAGCGCGAATAGCGCGAGCGATGAGGGTCGATGGCGTAACATAACGGGTGGATTATAGGGGAAGTCGCCCGCACCGACAAGTGAAGCGTAGCAAATAGGCTTGTCCAATGCACCCTCGGTGGCGATAATGATCCGATGATTTGGGACGAGATCGAAACCAGAGCGTGTGGTAAGGCGATTTTGCTCGGCGAGCACGCCGTCGTTTATGGGGTCCCGGCGATCGCCGCTCCGATCACCTCGCTGGAGCTGCGCGTCCGGGTCCGACCCAACCCCAACGAATCGGAGCCTCGGCTGCGCGGGCTTCTCGAAGGTGACGCCCTCGCCGACGAGATGGTGCGCCACGCCTGGAGTCACGTGCCAGGTCTGGCCCTCGGCGGTGCCGACGTCCTCGTCGAGTCATCGATCCCACCAGGCGGGGGCCTCGGGAGCAGCGCCGCGCTCAGTGTCGCCCTCGTTCGTGCGCTCCTTGCGCTCGGAAGGCGCGAGCCATCGGCCGAAGCGGTCAATCCGTTGGCCTATGAGCTAGAGTCCTTGGCGCATGGCTTGCCGAGCGGAGTGGACAACACCGTTATCGCCTGGCAACGGCCGCTGCGCTTTCAGCACGGGACCGAGCCACGTCCGATAAGACCGGGCGGGGTATTCCATCTGCAGCTCGTCGATTCGGGGGAACGGGCGGCGACCAAAGAGGTCGTCGCTGGGGTTCGACAGCGGTATGAGCGCGACCAGGCGATGTATCTGGCGATTTTCGGGGCGATCACGGCGCTCGTCGATTCCGCAGAGGCTGCTTTGCTCGCTGGTGATGCGCCCGCGCTCGGGCGGGCGTTCGATGAAAACCACCAGCGCCTGCAGACGATGGGGGTTTCGACACCGCGCCTCGACGCGCTTTGTGAGCGTGCGCGGCAGCTCGGCGCGTTGGGCGCGAAGGTCACCGGCGGAGGCGGCGGGGGCCACGCGATCGTGCTCTGGCCGCGAGAGCCGACCGACGAGCAACAGCGAGGCCTCGAGGATGTCGCGTCGGGGGTCGTCTGTCGCCCGGTCACGCAGCTGGCCGACGAGAGTGACTGACGCTTTACAGGATGTCGGTGAAGACGTAGGATACCGTCCGATGGAGTGTGCATGGTTATTCTGAAGAGCGACAAAGAGATCGAGATGATGCGTCTCGCCGGGCGATTGGCCGAGAAGACGCAGGATTACGTGGCCGGTCGGCTGCATCCTGGAATGACGACCGAAGAGGTCAACACACTCGCCCACGATTTCATCCTTCGACACAATGCCGTCCCCGCGCCGTTGAACTACAAGGGGTTTCCCAAGAGCATCTGCACGTCGATCAATCACGTCGTGGTGCACGGGATTCCTGGGCCGCAGAAGATCGAAGATGGCGACATCATCGGGGTCGACGTAACCGTGATCCTCGATGGCTATTACGGGGACATGTGCCGTACCTACTTGATCGGCGCGGTGCCAGCCGAGGCGCGACGTCTGGTCGAGGCGACCGAGCGGGCGATGTACCTCGGGATCGAGGCGGCGCAGCCGGGGGCGAGGCTCGGCGACATCGGGTTCGCGATCCAGCGCTACGTCGAAGAGCTCGGATTTTCGGTCGTCCGCGACTTCGTCGGCCACGGGATCGGCCGGAACTTCCACGAAGAGCCGCAGGTCAAACACTACGGCCAGCAGGGGCGCGGGATGCGCCTGCGGCGCGGGATGACCTTCACGATCGAGCCGATGATCAACCAGGGGGTCTGGCAGGTGCGGGTATTGGAGGATGGCTGGACTGCGGTCACAGCTGACGGCAAGCTCGCGGCACAGTTCGAGCACACGATCGCGATCACCGACGATGGACCCGAGATCTTGACCTGCGCCGACGCCTCCCTCGCCAATCGATTCAAGCGATAGCGCCTCGGTCGCGGCGGACGCGAAGCGCCGCGGCAAAACAGCTGTTCAGTCCCAATCCACGTCCAAGAGGGCAAAGCGGGCCTCGATCGGGTCCGTTGGCAGCGCGGCTGGGGTCGTTGCTCTCGGCGCCACGCTCGGCCCGTCGTCGCCCTCTTCTCGCAAGGGGACCCGCGGCTCCGGGGCGCTTGGAAAGAGGCGGTCGGGATCGGCGCTGTACTCGCGCATCGCGTTGCTCGAACGCGTTCCCACGGGATCGGCGGGGACCGCTCTCGGACCCGCGCCCAGGTCGCGGCGCCGTGGGCGAATCTCGACGCGCATGCTCGTCATCCCGATCCGTGCCTCGGGAACGCTCGCTTCCTCGCGGGCCCGATCCGCCGAGAGGGCGAAATCGTGGCGTATCGATTGGGGCGTCGGCAAATCGTCGGTGTGGATCGACTCGATCAGCTGCTTGAGCGCCGCCGCTGCGCGATTTCCCTGGGCGAGAACGGCGTTCGCGTCGCGGTAGAGCCAGCTCAAACACTCGCGCAGCGATCGATACTGACGCTCGTACTCGCTGAGGGTGTCGCTTACGTCGCGTTGCAGCGCGAGCTCGAGATCGGGGTTGAGGCTGCGCATCAGGCGTCGGCACTGATGGGCCCAGACTAAGGCGTTGTTCTTACGGATCAACACGTCGTCGATCATCGGGATGAAGTCGTCCAGACCGTGTTGAACGAACCAGCTTCGTGGCGGACGAATCACGCGTGACCTCCAGAGCCACAGTGTACACGCGGATCTCTGCGTTGTCGAACGATTTAGGACGAGGGGTAGAGCCGTTGGCGCAGCGTCTCGACCATCGCCTCGAGCTCTTCCACCGTGGCGTCGGCTCGTTTCAGGAGAGCGATCGCGGCCAGTTGCTCCGTTTCGTCGCGCTTGGCGTCGAGCTGACGGGCGTAGCTCTTGAGGGTTTCCCGCAGCTGGCGGGCGCGGATCTTGGGGTGAATCGTCACGACGACCACTCAGTTGCAGGTCACTTGGCTACAATCGTCGAGGGTGACTTTGATCTCTTTGATCACGCCGTTGGCGACGTCGAACTGCTGCGACGATTGCCAGAGACGGACGCCCGTCGCGCTCAAGCCATCGACGATCAGGTCGGTCGTGCCCGCGTTGAGCTCGGCGATGTAGACGCCGTTCTTCGATTTGATGTAATCACCGCTCGCCACGTCGTCGTTGGGGTTGGGCGCCAACACCGACGGGTCGCAGGGGTATTTGGCGCTGTGGATCACGCTGTTGTTCTCGTCGTACATGATCACCTTGACGTCGGCGACACCGTTGAAATTGCAGAGATCGCCGTTCGAGAATTTCCAGCTCAGGTAGATTCCGCCCTTGCGCGCGGCGAGGAGGATCGCTTCGTTGAGGGCCGAGAGCTTGCCCGATTCGACCAAGACATATTGCTTCGTCGACGCCGTCGCGTCGGGATAGCCGCCGCGGTGGGTCGAGATCCCGTCTTCGTTCAAGCCGTCGATCTGAATCCGGTAGTAGCCCTGGACGACGTTGCTGACCACGATCGTCTTCGAGGAGTCACTGCAGGCGTTCTCTTGGTTGGCCCGCAGCACGCCGCTCTCGTCGTAGAGGCGGATCTGGATCTTCGAGAGATCGAGATCGGCGCAGGATTTCAGCCCGAGGCTGTAGTTCACGGAAAGTTGGCCTGGCGGCGGCGGCGAGGAGGTCGTGTTGCAGCCGAGACCGAGCCCTCCGGCCAGCGCTAGGA
>JAGQJP010000560.1 GCA_020430585.1 Myxococcales bacterium
AGCGCTCGGCGGTCGTCACGGATCATCTTCCCCTCTACGCAACCGCTACGGCGAATCAGCGTCGGACCTGCTCCTGACGCGTGGTTGCGCAAGACGCGATTTCCTCATATCATGGTCCCATGAGATCTCCAGGGTCGAACCACCGAGCCCCGCGGGGTATCGTGCGGTTGTAATCCGACGAGGATCGCAATGCCCCGAGCTGGCGAGTCAGAATCCGACCAAGCGAATCTTCGAGCCGAAGGCGCGAGCCCCCTGCGCGACCGACTTGCGGCCGTCGATGGAATACGTGCGGCGTATCGAGCGCTCGTGCACGAGACGAATCCGACGACGCTGATCCGCCGAGTCTGCGAGCTCCTCGTCGAGTCCCGCGGCGTATTCGCGAGCATCGTCGTGCTCACCGACGACGGGCTGATCACGCGCAGCGCCCACGCTGGCGTTCTAGAAAAATTGCGGGCCGTCGCGGAGATGCTCTCCGAGGGCAAGCTGCCCGCATGTATCGGCCGCGCGATGGACGATGCAGCCGTCGTCGTAAAGCGTGACGCCAGCGCGGTCTGTACCGACTGCCCCGTCAACGCGAATTACGCCGGCTCGCGCGACGTCGTGGTCGCGCCAATATCGCTCGGTACCGACAGCCGCGGCGCCCTGCTAGTTTCGCTCACGCCCGGGCTCGGGGCGGACTCGGCGATCGTCGAGCTCGTCACACAGCTCGCTGACGACATCGCCCACACACTACGCCGCATCAGCTCCGACACGGCGCCGGCGCCAACCGATGAGGTCATCGAAGAATCACGCGCAAAGATCCGCGAGCTCCACGCCACGGTCGAGGAGAGCGAGACCTCGCGTCGCGCGATCGCCCAGAGCTACCGCGCGCTGTTCGAACACGCCAGCCTCGGGATCGCTCATTGCCAGATGCTCTTCGACGGCGACGATCCCCGAGACTTCATCTACCTCGACGTCAACCCGGCCTTCGGCGAGCTGACGGGCCTCACCGACGTCGTCGGGCGCAAGGTCTCGAGCGTGATTCCCGGAATCCGCGACTCGGACCCGCAACTATTCGAGATCCACGGACGCGTCGCTCGCACGGGCAACGCCGAGCGCTTCGAGATTTTCGTCCAGGCCCTCGATACGTGGTTCGACGTCTCGGTCTACTGCCCGCAGCACGGACACTTCATCGCCGTCTTCGACGTGATCACCGAGCGCAAGCAGGTGGCGGCGGATCTGCGCCTCTTCTCCGAACGCCTCGAGGGGCTGACGCGGGTCGTGCAGGAGCTCTCGCGCGTCCGCGACGTCGCCTCGATCGTCGATATCGTGCGGCGGGCGTCGCGCGCTCTCGTCGGGGCGGACGGCGCGTCCTTCGTCCTGCGCGACGGGGACCGCTGCCACTATGTCGACGAAGACGCGATCGGGCCCCTCTGGCGGGGGATGCGATTTCCGATCTCGACGTGCATCAGCGGCTGGGTCATGCTCAATCGCGAAGCCGCCGTGATTCCAGACGTTTACGAGGACGACCGAATCCCCCACGAGGCGTATCGAAAGACCTTCGTCCACAGCCTGGCGATGGTGCCGATTCGCAGCCACGACCCACTCGGTGCGATCGGCTGCTACTGGGCCGAGCCTCACACGGCCACCACCCAAGACGTGCGGATTCTTCAGGCGCTTGCGGACTCTACGTCGACGGCGCTCGAGAGCGTCCGCATTCTCCAAGAGCTCGAGAAAGGGCGAGCGCAGACTCGCGCGCTGTACGATCACCTGCCGAACCCGATGTTCGTCTGGCGGGCGCGCGGCGACAGATTCGTCCTCTTCGATCTCAACGAGGCGGCGCGAGCCTTGCCAAAAGAACGAGGGACGGAGCTGATCGGCAGGACACCCCACGAGATCGATCACCGGATCCCTCACCTCGACGTGGACCTCGCGCGCTGCCTCGCCAGCCGCTCGGTCGTGCGGCGCGACGTGACCTGCCGGATCTTTGGGGCCGAGATGCCGAGAGAGCTCGTCCTGACCTACGGGTTCATCCCCGAGAAGATGGTGATTCTGCGCAGCGAAGACGTGACCGAGCAGCGCCAAACCGAGAATCGGCTCGTGCTCATGCAGCGCCTGGAGGCGATCGGCCGCCTGGCTGGCGGTGTCGCCCACGATTTCAACAACCTCCTCTCGGTGATCATGAGCTACTCCGGCTTCGTCCTCGACGAGCTGCCCACGGACGACCCGATTCGCGCCGACGTCACCGAGATCCTCGCCGCCGCCGAGCGCGCCGCTTCCCTGACGCGGCAGCTCTTGGCCTTCAGCCGCAAGCAAATCCTCGAGCCGTTGGTCCTCGACCTGAACAACGTCGTCCGCGAAATCGAGGCGATGTTGCGGCGTCTCCTCGGAGAGGACATCGAGATCGTCGTCGCGCTGCGCGAGGGTCTCGGCCATGTGATGGCGGATCCGGGCCAGATCGAGCAGGTCGTGATGAACCTCGCCCTCAACGCCCGCGACGCGATGCCGACAGGCGGGAGGCTGACGATCGAGACCGCCAACGTCGAGCTCGACGAAGCGTACGCCGCGGGCCACGTCGCGGTCAAAGCCGGATCGTACGTTCGGCTGGCGATCAGCGACACGGGCGCCGGGATGGACGAGACGACGCGGGAGCACATCTTCGAGCCGTTCTTCACGACCAAGGCCGTGGGCCGAGGAACGGGGCTCGGGCTCTCGATGGTGTACGGCATCGTCAAGCAAAGCGGCGGAAACATCTGGGCATACAGCGAGCCGGGACTGGGCACGACGATCAAGGTCTATCTCCCTCGGATCGACTCCGCTCCCTCGGGGTCGGTGGCCAAAGCGGCGAATGTGCTGTTGCGCGGCGGTGAGACCGTGTTGCTCGTCGAGGACGAGGACGCCGTGCGACGACTGACCGAACGAATCTTGGTCGGCGCGGGCTACCGCGTCATCGCCGCGCCCCGAGGCGACGTCGCGATCGAGCTCTACAACCAGCAGCGGCGGGGTTCTATCGCGCTGCTCCTCACCGACGTCGTGATGCCGCAGATGAGCGGACGAGCGCTCGCCGAACGAATCAGCGCATCCGATCCGACGATCCGCGTGCTCTACATGTCGGGTTACACCGACAACGCGATTGTTCATCACGGCGTCCTCGATGCCGACACGCATTTCATCGGCAAGCCCTTCTCGGCCGCCGACCTGCGCCGCAAGGTCCGCGAGGTGCTGGACGAAGACACGGCGAGGGAAACCGACTAGTGCGCTGATGCGTCTCCGTCGCCACGAGTCTCCTCGCTGTGAACAGTTGCTTTCTTGGCATTTTACTTGAGGAGTGTCGCATTTTGTAGGAGACTATCAAGATAGCTTCAAATTTTACGACTGAATGCAAGCGAACGGCAACTGAGGCAGATTGATGTCGACGACGCTGCGAGACTTCGGCAGTGACGAATGTGGCTGTTGCCCCCTATGTGGCGCAGCGGGATTGGTGGCGGCGCCCTGCACCGAAGCGGTGTGCGCCCGCAACGGCATGCACCTGATTCCCGAGGCTCATTACCAAAATCACGTGGAGCGAGCTCGAACCAGCGCCTTTCCCGAGACGCTCGTGGGCCGTCGAATCGATGACTACCTCCTGGTCGACCTACTGGGAGGGGGTGCCGTGGGGCGCGTCTTTCTGGCACTGCAGCTTCCAATCATGATGCAGGTCGCGCTGAAGTTATTGCGGAGGCTATCGAGCACAGACGATGAAGCGGTGGAGCAGCGCAATCAATTCACCGCAGAGGCGCGAGCACTCGCCAAACTAAAGCATCCAAATATCGTACGTTTAATACAATACGGTGTTTTCGATGGATTACCGTTCATTGTGACCGATTTCGTCGAGGGCGCCCGCACGTTGCGCGAAGAGCTCCACGTCCGCGCCAATAGCGGACGCGGACTCGCGCTGGACGAAGTCGCTTCGATCCTCGATCAGTTGCTCGATGGACTTCGATACGCTCACTCGCACTGGATCGTGCACCG
>JAGQJP010000561.1 GCA_020430585.1 Myxococcales bacterium
CGCGGCGCTCCTCGCCGCGGCCGATCGCGCGATGTACGCCGCCAAACGCCAGCGCGGCGACGGTGTCGCCAGCGCCGATTGACGCGCTACGCTGCGGCGTTTCGTTGCCTCGCTCCACTCTCCACCGCAGACGACGATGTTTACACTCGTCACGAAAATAGCTTGCAAACCTTCACGAAAGAGTGGTCGCACAGAAGCGGTAAAGTTGTCATGAGCCGATTGTACAAGCGTAGCGAGCTCATCCGGAGTTTCCTCCTCGCTCATGCGGGGAAGCATCCAGCCGATATCATCGCGATTACCGCCCAGGAGTTTGGGATCACGCGACAAGCTGTCAGCAAACATGTTCGGAGCCTAGTGGAGCAGGGTGCGCTTCTTCGGCATGGGCCAACGGGACGTCCTCACTATTCCCTTGGAGAGAGATACTCGTGGACCAAGGCCTCCGAAATCGGCGACGGGCCGGCGGAAGACCGTGTGTATCGCCAAGCACCCAGAGATTGAGCTCGCCTACATCAACGCGCACGACGATGAGGAACGGATGATCAAGCGCGCGCTGACGCGGTGATTCCCTTCGCGGTCGAAGAGGGGCGGTGATTCCGTTGGCGGTCGAAGAGGGCTGGTCGACGACGCGGCGGGGTGATCAGAGCTCGAGGCACTGGAACTCGGGTATCGTGCTCGAGGCGGGGCCGCCTGGGGCGCCCGTGGTCCAGTAGCACTGGATGCCGCCGCAGTGGGCGACGGGATTGTCGCAGTAGTGGACCTGCCAGTACTTCGCCGGGTTGTCGGGTGGGCTCGCCGGGGAGCATTCGCCGATCTTGTCCTTGTCCTTGATATCCTTGATGTCGTCGGAGGTGCTCAGCCGATAGGCGCCCCAGCCGCCGTTGACATACTGCAGCACGCACTGCGCCGGGCTCTTCTCTTCGCAGGCGTAGCAGCCCGTCTCCACAGGGCTCTGGTCGTTCTTTTGGTAGGTCTTCGCGGCGCAGTCGTCGATCACGTCTTCGGTGGCGACGCAGGCGCCGTCGACGCAGGCTCGGGCGACGACGCGGTTGTTCGAGCAGGTCGGCAAGCCGCAGTCGTCGATCCTCTTCAGCCGCGTGCACTTCCCATTCTTGCACTCCTGGCTGAAGACGCTGAAGACCCCGGGCTGGTTCGGCAATTTCTCGACGCAAATGTCCTTGCAATCGTCGACCGTCTGGCACGACGAGCCCTCGCTGCCCGTCGCCACGCCGTCGACGCCGCCATCGTCGCCCGTCAGCACGCCGTCGCTGCCCGTCGCCACACCGTCGCCACCCGACTGGTCGTCGACGTCGTCGACGTCATCGGGCGTCGCGTCGTCGAGGCTGTCGGCGTCGTCGAGGGTCAGATCGCCCGTCCCGCCGCCGACGTCGTCGCTGTCGCCGCTCAGCTGGTCGCCTGTGCTCCCGTCTGCCGTCAGGCCGTCCGAGCCCGAGAGGTCCGAGCCGCCACCGCTGACGTCGGCGTCGCTGTTCGATCCGTCCTCCGAGCCGAGGATCCCATCGTTCGACGTGCCGTCTTCGGTACCGAGGATTCCGTCGCTCGAGCCATCCTCGCTACCGAGGTCCGTCTTGGCGTCGCCGGTCTCGGTACCCGGGTTGAGCTGCAGGTTGTCCTTCTCGACGCACTGCTCGCTGCCGTCGGCTCTCTTCACGCAGACCTCGTTCGCCCCCGTGCAGACCGTGCTTCCGCAGCCGCCCGTGACGCACTCGCCCTGGAGGCAGGCGTAGGGACAATCGCTGCCAACCTGGCAGAGGCTGCCCTTCTTCTTGCCGCCGCCGCAGCCCCATTGAGAAAGAAACACCATCGCACAGAGCACGACGGTTGCGCCGCGTCGCAGCATGCTTAACCTCCATCGATTGGATTTCGAACGAAACGAAACTCGTTCTCAAACGATAGCAGACGGGATCTGGCGGATCAATCGTTCCGAGCCTCATCGCGAAGATGAACCCCGATCGGGGCTCTCGGCGATCAGAAGCGGCCGACGACGCGGAAGAAGAAGCCCGACTCGTTCTTGTCGTACGTCGAGAACTCGTTGTC
>JAGQJP010000562.1 GCA_020430585.1 Myxococcales bacterium
AGCGTCAACAGGGTCGCCACGATCGCCTCGGCCACCCCGCTCTCGATCGTTCCCATCATCTCGACGATCGACGCGATCTCCGACCGCGATCGCTGGGCCTGCGCGAGGAGCTGCTCGCTCAGGGGAAATCCGCCGTCTGCGCGCTGGTGAAGGCAAAGGGCGAGCAGCGCATCCTCCGCACCGGTGGCTCGACCATCACCCGTGCCACGCATCCCCGTCGCCCCTGTCGGCGCGTTGGCCCCACCGGCGAGGGGCGCATCGACCTCCTCGAAGAGCTCGGCATAGGCGTCGAGATCGGCGACCTCGGTCTTCGACGCGCCGGCCTGTAGGCCGCGTCCCGACGCCGTCGGTTTGGCTGGCGCTGGTGCTGGAGGTTGTGGACCGCCACCCGAGCCGATGCCGAAGGCGCCTTTGATCCGGTCGACGATGCCCCGGCTTCTGCGCTTGGCCAGCGGCGCGCTGGCGCTGACCGCGTCGTCGAGCATCGGCATCGCGCCGGGTGCGGCGTTCCCGGCAAACACGAAGGAGGGCGGTGCCGCGGCCACCGCGTGGCTCGCGAGCTCGTCGCGACCGTGCCAGCCTTTGGTCAACATGATCGGGACCCGCCGCAGCTCGACCTCGCCGTCCGTTCGTTCGTCGGTTGGGCGCTCTTCGACGGCGACGAAGCTCGTGTAGCTCGACGCGATCCCGTATCGGCAGGCGAGCTCGACGACTCGAGCCTTGAGCGTGTCGGCTTGGTTACTCGTCGCGCGGCTTTGCGCCGAACCGCGCTTCGCCTCGGCCGAGAGCTCGCCGTCTTCCATCGCCCGCACCGTACGTCGCGCGAGGAGGGGGCCGACGAGTGTCGGCGCTTCGGCCTTCTCGGCGTCGATCGGGCAGCTGAAGCTCAGCTCTCCAGCCGGGCCGGTGGCGCGGATCGCCAGGGTTCCCGAGCTCGCGTCGCGCAGCTTGGCGTACACCGTCACGCGCTCGCCTTCGAAGAGCGACGGCACGCGTTCCGGAGCGACGAGCGTTGGCCGCAGCCCACCCCAATCGAGGCGGACGTTGCGCAGCGAGGCAGAGGTCAAGCGCCCGAACTGCCGCATCACCTTCTCGTCGATGCGTTCGTTCGGCTGAATCATCTCGTGGGAGCCCCCGCTGACGCGGGCGAGGGTCTTGACCAGATAGTCCGAGGCACCGAAGCCGATGCCGAAGGTGAAAACCCGCGTCGTTTCTCGATGCTGCGCGACGAGCTCGACGCATTCGCGCTCGTTCGAGACCTGGCCATCGGTGAGAAGCACGAGCTGACGAGCCAATCCGCCGCCTTTGGTCGAGAGGATGGCGTGCAGGGGCGGCATCAGCTCGGTGCCGCCGAGATTGGCTTCGACCGTCGCCGCGTGTTTCGTCGCCGTGTCGAGGTTCGCCTGGGTGTAGGGCACGCTTTCGGCAAAGAGCGCCTGGAACGAGTCGCCGAAGCCGACAATGTTGAACCGATCGCCCTCCTCGAGCGAGCGCAGGGCGAGCTGTAGCGCCGCACGGGCCTGGGCGATGCTCGGCCCCATCATCGATCCGGAGCGATCGAGGAGGAAGATCACCTCCATCGGCTCGCGGGTGAGCCCTTCGAGGCGCGGGTAGAGGTTGAGCATCACCAGTCGGCCACCGTCGGCGTCATGCGCGACGAGAGCCGAGGCCTCGGGCCGCGCGGCGGTCTGGGCGACGAGAACGACGTCGCGGTCCATCGCGATCGACTCTCCGCTCAGGGTCACGCTGGCGACGCCCCCGTCGATCGCGACCCGCGCCGGGTGGGAGGGGCACTCGACGCTCCTGACGGCCGACGCCGCCCGAATCGTCGCTGAGAGGGTGAACCCGTAGGGCACGCGTCGCTCGATGGGGGGCGTGAGGTGATCGAGCTCGGCGGGGTCGATCGCGCGTAGCTGCGACGCCGGGACGTAGCGCGGCGAAACGGTGGTCGGGATCTGCAGGCGGAGCTCGTCGCCCCGCTGCTCGATCTCGGCGACGTAGCTGATGCGCACGACCGCTTCCTCGTTCGGTTTGAGGTTGCCGACACTGGCCGTGAAGATGTTCGGCCGGTCCTGATCGAGGAGGAATGCGCCATCGCCGTCGGCGATCGCCTGATCGTAGCGTTCGAAGGCGGCCTCTCGCTCCTCGACGCGGCCGATCACGCGCCGTTCTCCGATCTCGACCTCGAAGGCGCAGACCGCCGACCCTTCGTCGAGGGGAAAGGTGTACATCGCCTCGATCGGCTGGCTCTCGGTGTTCCGGAAGCGCTGCGCGATGGTCACCCGTGAGGCGACGTTCTCGACGACGACGTCGTACCGCACACCGAGCAGCGGCACAGGTTTGTTGCCTGCGGTCAGGCCAGCGGGGGTCGATTTCATTCTCCGTCTCCTTGTGAATCGCCGGTTGCGGCGGTTTCCCGTTCGAGTAGCTCGGCACAGCGCGCCGCGAGCCACGAGAGCCCCTCGTCGCTCGGCATCGTGTGGCGACCGTCGAGCTCGAGCCATACGCCAGGCTGGAGCTCGACGCGCATGCGCACCTCGCGGCGCAGCACCGGTGGAGAGACGCCAGCGGCGCCGGATGCGAGCTCCGGCGTCTCGGCGTGCTGAATCTGATCGAGCGTCGCACCGAGCCGCTGAAGGTCGCGGATACGCAGGATTTGCTCGACGTGAACGTCGCTGTAGTGGCTGCCGCGGCCGCGTCCGACCGGTGGATCGATCAGCTGCTGCTGCACGTAGTAGCGTACGGTTCTCCGGCTGACTCCGGTCCGTTCGGCGACCTCTCCAATCGATAGTGTGCTCTGGTTCTCGCTCTTCATGCTTCGTAATATGACAGTGAACTGTCACATTGTCAACTGTCAAATTTAACTGCTAGGAAGAAAGCTCCGCTCACCTCGAGCGAAGATGAGGAATTTCGCTATGATCGACGGACGGACGATTTGGCTGCCGGAGAACCGCTTGACGTTACACGTCGTCGAGGCAGGGCCAGCGGACGCCGAGGTGGTGCTGTTGCTCCACGGCTGGCCGACGAGCTCGTATCTCTACCGCGACGTCATCCCGCCGCTCGCCCAGCGGTACCGCGTGCTCGCCCTCGACCTCCCGGGGTTTGGTCGCTCGGACAAGCCCCTGGGCGCCTCCTACGGCTTTCGCTTCTTCGAGGCGTGCATCGAAGAGCTCCTTTCGCGTCTCGCCATCGAGCGCTTGACGCTGGCGGTGCACGATCTGGGCGGGCCGATCGGCCTCTATTGGGCGGTCGAGCATCCCGAGCGCCTGGAGCGGCTGATCTTGCTCAACACCGTGATCTACCCGGAATTCTCCTGGGCCGTGAAGCTCTTCGTGGCGATGACGCGCATCCCCGGTGTACGCGAGTGGCTCGTGAGCCCGAGCGGCCTGCGCTGGTCGATGCGCTTCGGCGTGGTGAACAAGGAGCGCCTGACCGACGAGCGACTGGCGCCCTACCTGGCACCCTTCGAAGGCCCGAACGCGCGGAGGGTGCTCCTCAAGACCGGCTCGTCGTTGAGCATTCGGGGGTTCGCCCGAATCGCCGCGGCGTTCGGCTCGTTGAACGTCCCGACGCGGATCGTCTACGGCGAGCGCGATCGCATTCTTCCCGAGGTCGCCGAGACGATGGCTCGGGTTCGTCGTCAAATGCCGCATGCCGAGGTGAGCAGCTTTCCCGATGCCGCCCACTTTCTGCAAGAGGACAAGGGGCGCGAGCTGGGGCAGCTGTTGGCGCGGTTTCTCGACGACAATCCCATCACGGACCGGAGGTGAGAGGATGGGTCGATCCGACGATCGCAGGCAGGGACAGGGCTCGAGCGCAGAGCTCGACGAGCTCGACCGTTTCGAGAGCGGGCAGCGACGCGGCCGCCTGCTGGGTGTCGTCGTCACGCTCGTCGTGCTGGCGGGCGTCGGCGGCGCGGCGTATTTCTTCCTCGGCGGTTTCGACGCGCACACCGTCTGTCGCCGCGCCGATCTGAAGGCGTTCTATCAGCTCCCATCGCCCCGGGCGCTGGAGGCGGTCCATTCGGTCTGCCGTTTCGAGGGCCGGCTGGGCACGATGCTCGAAGGGATCTCGTCCTATCCCTCGAGTATGCGTAAGCTGCTCATCGCTCGCTACCTGGCGTCCGATCTCGCGGTCTTGAACGCGATTTGTGGCGCGAGCGGCCCGCGGGTCTTGGCATCGGCGATGATCAACTCGCCTGCGAACCAGGCGCGCGCGATCGTCGCGGGCTGTAAGATGGGAGCCTTGGGGGCTGCGACCGCCGACGAGTTGGGTCGCGTCGATCTCGATCGGCTGCTCGTCGGGGCCGCCGTCTTCGTCTATCTGAAGGAGAAGAAGGACTCTGCCGCCAAACGCGTCGCCCGTCACATCTGGGGATTGTGACGACCAAGCGTTCACAATTTCCGACGCCGTCGTCGGTTCCCCGCGAAAAGCCACGATTTCAGAGCGGTAGCAGGCGTCGATGCAGCGCAAACGCAGGGCCAACGAGCCGAGGACGTCGTCGATTAATTGCTCGCGAGATCCAGCGGATCCGCGTCTTTGCTCAACTTTGCGGTGAATGCTTGACCTGGAAGCCGTTTCGGGCGATCCTCTTGTGCGGCAACTCGAACATCGATAAGTTTCGGGTGCGTGCAAACTAGGTCTTGATGAAAACCAGATGAGGGGAGATCATGAAAAAAATCCTGATTATGCTGTTTTGTGTTGCCGGACTGGCGTTGGCTCCGGCGGGCTGCTCGAAGAAAAAAGAGTGCATGGACAAGTGCGAAAAAGCGGTGAAGGACGCCGAGTCGAAGTGTCCGAAAGATGGCCCCGCGGCTGACGCCTGCAAAAAGACCATCAAATCGTCGATGGAAGCCTGCAAGAAAGCTTGCGACAAGCAATAGCGAATCGCCGTCCGGCAGCGTTCTGGCCACCGATCTCGTCCACTCTCTAGCCGTTCCACCTCTCTGCGTCGCGGCCCATTCGCGTTCTGCACTCGTGCGTCGCGACCTCGCGTCGATCCGTCGGTCGTCGCGTGGTCGGGGTCACGCCCCAGGATTCGTCCGCTCTAACCACGCGCGGATTTCGCCGACGACAGCGGCCGGGCTCTTGAGCCAGCCGTAGTGATCCGCCGTCGTCCCGAGGGCCTCAGGCGAGAGCTGGCGTGGGGTGAGCGCGGCACTCGGCAGCTTGGCGTTCAGCGAATCGACAGCGCGTTTCGGGGCGAGGCGATCGTCGGCGAATCGAATGCTCAACGTCGGAATCGTCAGCCCCGCCAGCCCTCGTTCGACGCGTCCGCCGTCTCCGCTGAGCTCGAGCCGGTTGTGCAGCGCGATCTGCCGCCAGTCGTGCATCAATCGCCGCGCCTCGTTACGACCGAAACCGAACCAACCGCCGGGAAAATAGCCCAGCCCAAGGGTCAGCGGAGGGATCAAGCTCGCTAGCAGCCGGATCTGAAGCGCCATCGGCGCAGGGTAAAGCCGAAAGTAGGGCGTCGACGTGGCGACGAGGATCAGCCGATCCGCCAGGTTCGGCCGAACGGCGAGGGCCGCGATCGCGAGCTGTCCGCCGAGGCTGTGGCCACAGAGGACCACGGGCGCGTGGGGCCGCTCGCGGCGGAGCCAGTCGACCACCGCCGGTAGATCATCGTCGAAGAGCTCGCGGTATCCGAAATCGACGGCCCGCGATGGTCGGACGGCGCTCCTGCCATGACCACGCTGCTCGACCACGACGACGTCGAAAGCGCTCCGCGCCAGCTCTTCGGCGAAGGCCACATAGCTGCGGGCGCGGGTACCCAGGGCGGGCAGAATGATCGCGCTGGCCCGCGGCGCCGTTGACGGATGCCAATCGATCGGGATCGTGAGCGCACCGCTCTCGATCTCGAGCTCTCGCCCGGAAGAGACGCCGGCGCCCGACACGTCAGGCTCCGAAGAAGTTGCGCGGTTTGTCGAAGTCGGAGATGTAGAGCTTGGCGTGCTCGCCGAAGCTCTCGAGCAGCTCGTGGCGTTTGAAATCCAACAGGAACGTGGCGCGTTTGCCGAAGATCTTGTTGAAGACCACGACGAACTTGCGGGCGCTCTCGTCGGTCATCAAGATCTCGGCCAGGTCGGCGTCGTAACTCGTCGTGAAGTTCTTCTTGCAGGCGCCGTTGATGCACTCGAACTCGACGCGAGCGCCCTCTCGCACGCGCACCCCTTCGCCGACGATCGCGCCGTACTGGCCGAGCTTCGCCGGGATGTAGAACATCGCCTTACAGGAGAAGCTCTCCGCGTGGAGCCGGCCGGCGAGCTTGACCACCGTACCGTCGAGGAACGAGAGCTTCTGATTGCAGTAGGGACACGAGAAGGTCACTTTGCCCTTGGCGTCGTTCACGGTCGTGCTCCTTCGGCGTTCGGTGCGTCGACGTGCGCGTATGCCGCTCCGCGCAGCAACGCGAGGTGATTCAGCTCGAGCAGCGCGGCGTGGCGCTTGGGTAGCTTGCGATCGAGCGCATCGCGCAGCGCGTCGAGGCTGATCACGCCACTCGCGGCGACCAGCGCGGCGAGGGCGATCACGTTGGCCAGGCGCACCTCTCCCAGCTCGTTGGCGATGTCGCTCGCCGGGACGTACAGCGTGCGGATGTCACGGCGCTCGCTGCGCCGCGGGATCAGCGAGCTGTTGACGACGAGCACGCCGCCGGGTTTGACCAACGGCTCGAACGCCTCCATCGAGGGGATGTTGAGCACGATCGCGCCGCCCGGGCGTCGCACCAGGGGTGAGCCGATCTCCTCGTCGGAGATGACCACCGTGCAGCGCGCCTTGCCGCCCCGCATCTCCGGTCCGTAGGACGGGATCCAGCTGACGTGGAAGTTCTGGTCCATCGCGGCGTAGGCCAGCAATTGACCGGCGAAGAGCGCCCCCTGGCCGCCGAACCCGGAGATGATGATCTCGTACTGCATCTCGCCTCCGCCGTCAACCGCGCGTCTTTAGCGCCGCGACCTCGTCGGTGATCTTCTTGTCGCCGAGCTCGAAGTAGCTCACCATGTTCGTTTTTGCCCACTGGATGGCCTCGAGCGGGTCCATCCGCCAGTTCGTGTTGCAGGTCGCGAGCACCTCGACCATCGAGAAGCCGAGCCCGGCGAGCTGGCTCTGGATCGCGAGCTTGATCGCCTTCTTGGTCTTCCGCGTCCCGCCGGGATCGAGAGCCTGCGTGCGGGTGATGTACACCGCGCCGGGCAACCCGGCGAGGATTTCGGACATGCGGATCGGAAAACCGGCGTTGTCGACGTCGCGCCCGAAGGGACAGGAGCTCGTCACCTGTCCGGGGAGCGTCGTCGGCGCCATCTGCCCGCCCGTCATCCCGTAGATCGCGTTGTTCACGAAGATCGTCGTGATCCGCTCACCACGGTTCGCGGCGTGGATGATCTCGGCGGTGCCGATCGCCGCCAAGTCGCCGTCGCCCTGATAGGTCACGACGACGCTTCCGGGGCGCACCCGCTTGATCCCCGTC
>JAGQJP010000563.1 GCA_020430585.1 Myxococcales bacterium
CGTCATGTAGTCTTTGACTTGCATAGTCCCTCCGTTGCGTCGCCTCGGCGACAGGCGATGATTCACCTCAAGTAGACACCCGGCCGAAATCCCAAGCCTTGACCTGTCTCAGTCGCCGATTTGACCGAGATCAAGTTTCGCCGCGTCGCGGTGCAAGAGCGGCGACACCGCAGCGTTATTGGCCGCCAGCGCCTCCTCTAGGCGCGCGCGTCGCGAGAGCTTCGTCGGGCGAGACGAAAACGACGACGAGGCCCTCCACTGCTTCACCCTCTTCTCGCCGCAGCACCGCCGACCGACAGGCTCCGAGCGAGAAGCCGACGGACGCTCCCAGGGTGAGCAGATAGTCCGGGTTGTACGCGCAGCGACGCCGTGACGAGAGCGCAAAGCGGTCGACCCGTTCGGCGCATTCGACGCTGAAGGCGAACCGCGCCCCCTCGCGCAACACGCGCCGCGCCTGACGAAATACCGCCTCGAGATCGCCGAGATAGCCGAGAACGTCCGCGGCGACGAGCAGATCGACGCTCGCGTCGTCGCTGGTCAGCAGCGCATGGACGAGATCAGCGACGAAGAGCTCATCATAGATCGCCTTCTGACGGGCGCGTTCGACCATCTCCGCGGAGAGATCGACACCGATCAGCCGCTCGGACCGAGCCTCGAGCATCGGTCCGCCGAGCCCCGTTCCGCAACCCAGATCGACGGCGACCGCAGCGGGCGGCGCCACGACGGAATCGAGGGCCTCCGCGAGGAGCTCGGGACCGCGATACTCCAAGGTGTCACGCAGATGGTCATCGAAACGCGCGGCGTAGCGATCGAAGAGCTCGACGATCTCACCCCGCCAGGGCGCCGAGAAGTCAGCGCCGCCGAGGGAACGAAGGAAATAGGCCGCGGTGGGGTCGTCGGGGAAGAGTCGAACGAGCCGTCGGTAGCACGCCAGGGCGCTCACCCGCTCGCCCTGCGCAGCGTGCAACGACGCGCGCAGGACCAGCGCCGATGGCCAGTCGGGATCGACGAGCAGCAGGCTCTCGACCAACTCGACCGCATTGGAAAGCCGACCGGCGCGCTCAAAAGCGAGCGCTCTAGCCAGCGCATCCCCCTCGGGGCCCTCCCGTCGATCCTGAAATCGCAACGTCGCCATCTTCGTAGTGCTATCACCAACGCGCGCTGGCGGTCAAGCCGATCGCCGCTCTCGACGGGCGTCATTGCACCGCGTCCAGCTCGCGTCGTATACTCGTAAGGCACCGAGCGACGAACCGTCCTGGGCGCGAACAAACGCAGCGCAGCGGAGCATTCGATGAGCCACAAACAGCACCTGCCGATCCACCACCTCGTCGACTGGTTGCAAGGTCAGCTCGGCGAGATGACGATGCTCCTCGAGCGCCTCGTCCGCCTCGAATCGCCAACCGATGATCCGGCGGCCCAGGAGCCGATCTTCGGGGTACTGCGCGAGGAGCTGACGACCCTCGGCTTCCGCTGTCATCAACGTCGCGGTTACGCCTGTGGTGGGCTACTCATCGCCGCTCCGCAGCGCCGTGTGCGCCACCACCCGCGACAGCTGCTGATCGGCCACACCGATACCGTCTGGCCCCGCGGAACATTGGCTCACATGCCCTGGCGCGTCGACCAATCACGCGCGTATGGGCCTGGCGTCTTCGACATGAAGGGCGGGCTGGTCCAGCTGATCTTCGCCTTGCGCGCGCTGGCGGCCCTCTCTGTCGAGGCCGGGGCGACGCCGTTGATCGTCGTCAACTCCGACGAAGAGATCGGTAGCCCCGAGAGTGGGCCCACGCTAGCCTTTCTCGCCCGCGGCGCCGACCGGGTCTTCGTCCTCGAGCCCGCGCTGGGCGACGATGGAAGGCTGAAGACGCGGCGCAAGGGCGTCGGCCATTTCGTCCTGCGCGTCGAAGGTCGCGCGGCCCACGCCGGGTTGGAGCCCGAACGGGGTGCCAACGCGATCGTCGAGTTGGCGCGTCTGATCGGTGAGATCGACGGGCTCAACGATCGGCAGCGAGGGATCAGCGTCAACGTCGGATTGATCGAAGGCGGCGTGCGTTCGAACGTGGTTCCGCCGCGGGCGGCCGCGGAGATCGACGCACGCGTTTCGACGCAGGCCGACGCCGAGCGGATCAGCGAAGCTCTCGCCGCGCTTCGCGCGCGGACGCCGGGCACATCGATCTCGCTCTCGGGCTGTTTCGGCCGTTCGCCGATGGAACCGACCGCTGGCAATCAGCGCCTCTGGGACCGGGCGGCGGCGGCCGCGTTGGACCTCGGGTTGGATCTGCAGCAGGCAATGGCCGGGGGCGCGTCGGACGGCAATTTGACGAGCCTCTTTGCACCGACGCTCGACGGGCTCGGCGCGGTCGGTGGCGGCGCCCACGCGAGCGACGAGTTCGTGCGGCTGGACAAGATGCCCGAGCGCTGCGCGCTGCTCGCGCTGCTCCTCAGCTTTCCCCCCCTTCATGGGTGAGAAGCGCCGCCACACCCGGCGCGAGGAGAGCCAGCAGGCGCTGCGGGCTCTGGACACCCTCGGCGCGAAATTGCTCTTCGATACGAGCGACCTCCGCTTCGGACGACGGTGAGAGCTCGAGCCCGGCGACCAACCGACGGGCGACATTGGCGTAAAGGCCCATGCCCACAGGCTCGCAGAGGGCGATCGTCCGACGCAGATGGTAGAGGACCTTTGGGTTGTCGAGCTCGATCGCGGCGATCCCAGCTCGAATCAGCGAAGCAAAGACGCGCGCATAGGTCACTCGCTCACGCTCGAGGGCGGAGGCGAGGCGCTCGACCTCGTTCAGCTTCGCCCGAGAGCGCGTCCGCACGGCAGCCGAAAGAAGCAGCTGAGCCTGGAGCTTCCGTGCGCTCACGCGAATGATCTGCACGCGGTCGAGGAGCGAGCGCTCGACGCCCGCCAGCCCTTCGAGCAGTCGCCGTACCGCCTGGTCGTCTGGCCCCTTGTAGAGCGCGACCTCGGTGCGCGCCTCGAGCTCGAACCAGTGCTGCAGATGGAACTGTCCCGCGGGCGGGCTCCAAGTCGCCTCGTCGAGCCAGCGTCGTCCCTCGTCGGGACGGTCAGCCGCCAGCTCGAGAAAGACGCAGTGGCGTTTGAGCGTCATCTCCATGTAGCGATCGCCCCGCCGCTGGGCGTCGCGAACGTAGAGGCCGAAGAGACGCCGCACATCGCCCCAACGGCCCGTGAACTTGAGGCTGAAGATCCTGAACAGTCGGATGTTGTTGACCTCCCAGTGCGTCGCCATCACCGACTGGTACATCTCTTCGGCCTGCTCGAGGAGCTCGGCGGTTTGGCCGAACTCGCCCGAGAAATAGGAGACGCCGCTCTTGGCGACCATCGCCCAGAGTGG
Organism: Myxococcales bacterium; assembly: GCA_020430585.1. Classification (GTDB taxonomy): domain Bacteria; phylum Myxococcota_A; class UBA9042; order JAGQJP01; family JAGQJP01; genus JAGQJP01. Next base: position 3,357 of record JAGQJP010000563.1, read on the forward strand.
CAGATCCGGCGCATCACCGCGCTCGACGAGCCGCTCGACGTCGACGGCGAGGGATCGGGCGCGCTCGAGTGCGCCCTGCGAGGCAAGATGCATCGCTTCGACGGCCAGCGCGCGGGCGACTCGATTCACCTCGCCCAACTGCAGCGCCAGCAGCGCGTGGCGCGCCGTGAAGTCGGCGCCCCGCACCGTGTCGACCATCGTCAAACCGCGGCTGACGGCGCGGTAGACGTCGATCTTGAGCAGATCGTTGCGGGGTATCTCCGAGAGCGGCCGCTCTCGCCAAACCCAGCCGCGCAGGCGAAGCCGCAGGCGACAACCGAGCAGCGAGAAGAGCGCGCGGCGCGGCGTCTCGGGCAGCGACGTTCCGACATGGGCGAGGAGCATCTCGATCGCCGCCATCCCCTGGTCGATGTGGCCCGAGATCAGGTACTGCTCGGCAGCCTGCGAGCCGCAATAGAGCTGCGTCTGCGCGTCCGCCCCGTCGAAGGCATCGAGAAAGCTCGCCGCCGCCTCGGGCCCTCGACCAGCGCGGACGAGCGCCTCGGCCAGGGCCAGCCGAAGTGGGCGCATCGCGCTGCGATCGAGGTCGGCGAGATCGATCGCCTGGCGATAGAGCTCGACCGCCTTGTCGTAGGCACCCGCTTCCGTCGCCCTCGAGGCGGCGAGCTTGGCCAACGCGGCGGCCCGCTCGCGCTCGCCAGCGCGCGCCAGGTGAAAGAGCAGCGCGTCGGGCTGATCGACCTGCGCGCCGCGCTCGAGGGCCGCCGCCAAGGCAGCGTGCATGCTCCGCCGCTCGTCGTCCAAAAGCTGCCGATGAACCGCGCTAGCGACGCGTTCGTGGTACACCTCGAGCGCCGTCGCCACCGATTCCGAGGGCCGGACGAGCGCATCCTGTCGAAGGGCGCGCACGATGCGATCGAACTCGCCACCGGAAACGTGGGC
>JAGQJP010000564.1 GCA_020430585.1 Myxococcales bacterium
CGAGAAAAAGACGAAGACGCGCAAGACGACCAATCAACGGCCGCTCGCGCCTCTGCCATAGGTGACGGATGCCATCCAGCATCAAGGGTCTCAAAGAGAACTTCAACTGGTTCGCGATGCTCGTGACCGCCGGGTTGTTGACGATCGGTGTGCTCAACCTATCGAACGCCGAATTCTACTCGGGAGCGAACCAGCACAAGGTGTAGCTGATCTGGGTGATCGTCGGCACGGTGCTGGCCGTTGTCCTCTCTCAGATCGACCACATCATCCACGAGAAGCTCGCCTGGATCGCCTATGTCGTCTGTCTGGGGGCGTTGATCGCCGTCTCCCTCTGGGGCGAAGAGCGAAACAATAGCCGTCGCTGGTTCGTGCTCGCCGGGGTCGGGTTGCAACCATCGGAGTTCGTCAAGCTGTCGACGATCATGGTGGTCGCCCGCTTCTTCTCCCAAGCGCGGGTCAGCGAGCGCTATACGCTGCGACAACTCTGGCAGCCCGGGTTGTTGATCGGTATTCCGTTTCTGGTGATTCTCAAGCAGCCGGATCTCGGTACGGCGCTCTTGGTCGGCTTCGTCGGCGTCTCGATGGCGCTCTACGAGGGGTTGCAGACGCGCTCGCTGTTGCTGGCGCTGGGGATCATCCTGTTCGTGATCCCCTTGAGCTGGAAGTACGTGATCTTGCCCGGACAGAAGGATCGCGTGCTGGCGTGGCTCAACCCGCAGGTGCTCAAGATGGACAAGCGCAACCCGAGGCGCTACGACCGGACGATTCAGCCACGGATGGCGAAGTGGGCCGTCGGCTCGGGACGTTTCTTCGGAAAGGGGAGCCGTCGCGGGACGCAGACGCGCTTGAAGTATCTGCCAGAGATCCACAACGACTTCAGCCTGGCGGTCTACGCGGAGGAGCACGGTTTCGCCGGCTGCACGTTGCTGCTCGGCCTGTTCTATATCCTCGTGATCTGGATCTTTCGTGTCTCGGCCTACGCCAAGACCAAGTTCGGGGCGCAGCTCGCCTTCGGGGTCGGCGCGATGGTCTTCTGGCAGGTGACGATCAACGTCGGCATGGTCACCGGGCTCTTACCCGTCGTCGGCCTCCCACTCCCCTTCATGAGCTACGGCGGCTCGTCGCTGATGACGACGATGGTCGGGCTCGGCATGGTTTGGAACGTGAGCCTGCAGCGCTGAGGCGCCGCATCGATCTGGCAGCGCGCGCTGCGCCAGAGGTCGAGAAGCCGGTTCGACGCCGGCGTTCGGGAGGGGCGTTGTCCGCCAGGCGACCTCTTTTCGCGCTCGTGCCGAAGGCGCGTGAAGCGGAAAGCAAGGTGAGACGCACGCGCAGCGTGCTAACGAGCCGCGAGCCAGGCGGGTCACGCCCCTCTCGAACGGCCGCCGGGCGTCGCATCTCGACCACCGAGCTCAGTCGCGGACGATCGTTACGGACTGGATTACGACGGGGTCGACGGGCTTGTCGCCCGGCCGGGTCGGGACGCGCGAGATCGCTTCGGCGACGTCCTGGCCCTCGATCACGTAGCCGAAGACGGAGTGGCGGTTGTCGAGGTGCGGCGTCGGCACGGTGGTGATGAAGAACTGACCACCGTTGGTGTTGGCGCCGGCGTTGGCCATCGAGAGCACGCCCGCGCGGTCGTGTTTGAGCTGCGGGTGGAACTCGTCGGCGAACTTGTAGCCCGGGCCGCCCGTGCCCGTGCCGAGGGGGCAACCGCCCTGAATCATGAAGCGTGGGATCACGCGGTGGAAGGCGAGGCCGTCGTAATAGGGCCGGGTGACGTGCTCGCCGCTCTTCGGATCGAGCCACTCCGCCTTGCCTTCCGCGAGATCGATGAAGTTCTGGCAGGTTTTTGGGGCCTTGTCGACCTGGAGCTGGATCTTGATCGTGCCCATGTTGGTTTTCATCACGGCGACCACGGTCTTGCTCGTCTCGCGCGCTTCGATCTCTTTGAGACCGCGCATTTTGTTGATAAAGCTCATGAAAGGACCTCCTGTTGGTCAGCGTCGTGCGATCGGGTGTCGCACACCATTTTCGTAGCGCTCCGGCGGTCCGACGATCGCGAAGCGTTCGCCCGCCTCGATTTGCTCTTGGAGCTCGATCATCCCCTTCTCGTCGAGGGAGTCGAGGTAGAGCTCGGCGGGCGGGTAGTCCAGGGTGACCGTCGGATCACCGCACGCCGCGCGGATGCAAGCCTCGTCCACGGCGTGAGAGTACGTCAAGCTGTGTGGCGTCGAGTGGGCCGGCGTGAACGCCGTCGTCAGGCCCAGCGGGCCAAACTTGGTGTGGATGTACAGCGCTTTCGACTCCCACTGGGTCACGCCGTAGAACTGCTCGACACGATAGACCTTGAGCGCCAGAGCCTTGGTGATCGCCCCGAGACCCCGCAGCCCGAGCTCTGGAAAGGTCGGGCTGAGCGAGGCGAGGTTGTGACCCATCCAATCGCCGGGGCGGCTCATCGGGATCGCGATGTACATCGAGAAGGGCACCAGCCCGTGATATTCGGCGGGTACACCGTATTCGGCCAGAAGCGTCGCGTCGAGGGCGTCGGCGTAGCGGCCGAAGCCGAAGATCCCGCCCGGCAGCTCCGAGCAGTCGTAGAAGATCCAGAGCGGCATCGGCATTCCTTCGGGGCCAAAGGTCAGCTGATCGAGGCGCTGCAGCAGATGCAGGAAGGTCTTGCTCTCGAGGCGCATCGGATCGATGATCTCTCGCTCGGCGATGGAGAGGCCAAAGGGAGCGGTGTCGAAATAGGGCCGATTCTGCGGCGTCGCCACCAGGAACGGCACGTAACCCGCGATGATCGCGTCGTTTCGCGTCGCGAATTGCAGCGTCATGACTCCCTCCGCAGCGGGATCATCGCCCGGGCGCCGATCTCTCGGAGTCGGCCGACGACGAAGATCCGCGCTCCGGCTTCGAGCTCTCGCTGCAATCGGATCAGCGCGTCGATGTCGTCGATGTCGAGTGTTTCGGTGGCGTCGAGACACG
>JAGQJP010000565.1 GCA_020430585.1 Myxococcales bacterium
GCCCTCGGTCCCGCTCGCATCGACCGAGTCGGGCTCGACGTCACCGCCCAGATCGGCGTCGGGCCCGCCCCAATCGCCCTCGGTCCCGCTCGCATCGACCGAGTCGGGCTCGACGTCACCGCCCAGATCGGCGTCGGGCCCGCCCCAATCGCCCTCGGCGTCGTCTGGCGTATCGCCGCCGGTGTCACCCGCGGAAACCCGGTCGGCCGCGCCATCATCGCGATCGGCCCCGGTTGACCAATCGAGATCGCCCGAGCTCTGGTCGGGACGCTCCGTCACGCCATCGTTCTGGCCAGCCTGGTCTGCGCTCGCTTCGCTCGAGCGGCCACCGCAGCCCCACAGCAGCAGCAACACGAGCAGCGGGAGCCACGTTGTCGTTCGTCGCATCCACACCTCCCCGACGAACTCTAACTATATCCTCGAGGTAGGTCTGGATGTATAGTTGAAAGAGCGCGCCGTCGGGTTGACGGCCCATTCACCCATTCGCTGCGGAGAGGATCGCGAGATGACCCAAGCGCTGGCGGTATCGCTGTTTCTTTTTGCGATCGCCGGGGTGGCGGGATGCGGAGGCACGACGCGCTCGGGGGACGTCGCACAGACGGCGGACGTCGCAACGAATGAAACCGTCGGCGACGACACGGCTGCCAGCCTCGACGCTCGGGTCGCCGATCAGCAAGACCCGGACCTCGAGCCGAGCGACGTGGCGCCGGACCTCGAGCCGAGCGACGTGGCGCCGCCGGACGCCGCGACGACGAACGACACCGACGCGAGCGACGTGGCGCCGCCGGACGCCGCGACGAGCGACGATGCCGACGCCGCGCTAGAGCCCGACCTCGGTCCGGCACCACCGGGCAACTGTAGCGCTCCCGGGGAGATCGTCCTCGACAACGATGGACGCTTCAGCGTCACCCGCAGCTTCCTGTTGGCGAGCAGCGACTACGAACCCTCGTCGCGCTGCTCGTCGCCGACGGGCGCGCCGGATGCGGTCTATCGGCTCAACGTGCCGGAGGGCACCCACGACGTCGAAATCGACACCGTCGGCTCGACGGCCAACACGATCCTCGCTCTGGGCTTCGACTGTACGCCGGCGGGTCTGAGCCAAGTCTGCAACGACGACGCGGACCAGCCAGGGGGGCCGAGTCGGATCTGGCTCCACCGCGTGACCGGTCCGCTCGAGCTCTACATCCTGGTCGACTCGCACGCGCCCGACGAGAGCGGGAGCTTCACGCTCAACGTCCAGCTGAACAATCCCGGCGCCGACGGGTGCCCCACGATCAGCGCAGCTCCGCTGGACATCAGCGCCGGGGGGACGGTCGTGGGATCGCTCGTGGCGGGCGGCCAATTGCAGAACGGGAGCTGTCAACCGGTCAAGAACGCCTGGCCCGAGGCGGTCTTCCGGCTCACCTCGCCGGCCGACGGAACGATGTCGTTCGAGGTGCTCTCCAACCAGTTTACCCCGGCGATCTATCTGCGCCAGAGCAGTTGCAGCGCCGGCACCGAGCTGGGGTGCTCGCTCGGCGCCTCCGACGGTCAAATCTGGAGCAGCACGCTGGAGCTGACCAGCAGCGGCTCGACGACCCACTACCTCTTCGTCGACGGCGGCACCGGCTCGTACGTGCTGACCTACCGCCCCCATTGAGTCCTCGAGGGCGCTGGCTGAAATCGCGTCCGCGCGTCCTACCTCGTCGACATGCCGATCGCCAGGCCCGACGGACCAACGTTGTCAATCAGCGGCATAGTCTGGTACGGTGAACAGTGGCCCAAAGCTACACCTCAGCCATTCACCATGGAGGTCAGATGATGAAATCAGCTGTACGATCGAGCATCGTTTGCGTGTTGACGCTGTTGCTTGGTTGGAACATCGCATATGCGCAGAGCACCAAATCGCTCTCCGGGACCTTCGATCCGAGCTCATTGAGCGGCGACGAGTGCGTCAAACAGGACGGCGACACGAAGTGGGTCTGCACCTTCGTCGCGGCCAGCAGTGTGGTCTACGAGATCACCAGCTCATTGACGTTCGAGAAAACCGGAGGCGGGCTGCCGCTCGAGATCGTGATCAAACCGGGCGCCGAATTCCGCGTCGCCGATGGCGCTTCGGTCATCTTCCGATCCTCTGCTCTGACGCTGGTCGGCACCGAGCCGCACAAGATCGTCTTCACCTCGCTCACCTCACCGACCAAGCCGGCCCCAGGCACCTGGACCCGGCTGATGATCGAGCAGACGACCGGAGCGGACGAGTTCGAGCGCTATCCCGTGATCAAGAGTGTCGATCACGTGGTGGTGCGGGGATCGAGGTTCGGGTTCGTCTTCTCGAACGTCGCGGCGGTCGATACGAGCGGCGCTCCCAAGTTGGTCCCCGTGGTTCTCTCCAACAGTGAGATCAGCTTCTGCCAGCGCGATGGCGTCTCGCTCTCCAGCGCCTCCAACGTGAGCCTGAAGGGTGTCTCGATTCACGACTGCACCTCCGACACCGAGAGCGTCGTCGGCGTGTCGGTGAGCAATTCGGAGACCCGGCTCGAGCAGGTCACGATCCGCAACCTGACAGCCAAGACCGGATCCGTCACGGGTGTCGACGTGACGAACTCGCCGACGCAGACCCACATCGACACGCTGACGGTCGAGAAGCTGAGCGGCGAGACGGACGCTACCGCCGCCATTATCCCATCGCTGTACGCCCTCCGCGTCACGATCGCCGGGTTGTCGACGAACGGGATCTACAGCCGGGGCATCGTCGGCACCGATTGCTTCGTGAGCGAATCGAGTATCAGCGCCGGGTTCGGCGTGAAGTGTCAGACACTGGGGATCCAGCGTACGATCTTGAGCGACTTCGTCCAGTATGCGATCGCCTCCACCGGACAGCTGACCGCCGAGAACAACCTGATCTACAATCCGGCGGGCGTCACGGGCAGCGGAATCTACGCCACCAACGGCGTCGTGCGCTTCAACACGATCGTCTCGGAGGACCCGAGCGCCGGCCAAGGCATCTTCGTGATCAAAGGCACGGACAACGACCCCTGGATCCTGGGAAATATCGTGCACAACTTCGCCTTCGGTATCAGCTACCGCAACGAGGCCAGCGTCAACTACAACCTCCTCTCGCAGACGAAGACACCGTTTCGGAAGCTGGACGGAACCACGCCGAGCACGCTGACGACCAACGTGATCGGGACCTACGGGGTCAACGACTACACGACGGGTGATCTCAGCGTCGCGCTGCGTCCGGCAGCGCTGGCGATCTGCAACAAGATCCCGAAGAGCTTCTTGAAGACGAACCTGATCATCGACGCCAAGGGTAAACCGCGGGTCGACGAGCTGGACATCGGCGGGCTCGAGGTCCCGTACATTCACGACGAGCTGGTCCTGCGACGCGGCTTCAGCGGTGACCTCACCGTCGCCGGCTGCAACCTCTCGACCGGCGGGGTGACCCTGACCTTCGACCCGCCGCTGGACGGCGTCACGCTGAGTAAAGTGGACGTGAGCTCGACGACCAACGCCACGCTCTCGCTGAGCGTCACGGCGGGCGCCGCGCTGCAGACCTACGCCCTGACGATCACCAACGACGACAGCGGCGTCAGCGGCCACGATCCGAAGTCGTTGCGCGTGGTCGACAAGCTCTCGGTCACGGGCGTCTCGCCGGGCACCGTGATGCAGGGTCAGACCGTCGAGCTCACGCTGAGCGGAACGGGCTTGGCGCTACTGGACTGCAACAGCGCGTTCTCCTTCAGCGGGGACGGGATCACCGTCGTCAGCTGCGAGGAGGTCGCCGGGAACAGCAGCTACAAGCTGACGATCAGTGTCAGCCCGAGCGCCACGCTGGGCGTCCGGGACCTGACGGTGTCGAGCACCGATTCGATGTCGGTCAAGCAAACCGCCGCGGTGACGGTCGTCGAGCCCGCTCTGGAGCCGGTGGCCGACGTCGAGCAACCCGATGTCGAGCAGCCGGACGGCGGCGACAGCATCGAAGCGGACGATCAGACGACCGACGACGGGATCGTCGCCGACTCACAGCCCGACGGCCTCTCGGCCGATGATCTCCAGGATCTCAGCGGTGGCTCGGATACCACGCCCCAGCCTGACCTCAGCGATACCCAGAACGGCGTCGATACCCAGAACGGCGTCGACACCGGGTCCACAGACGACGCCTCGGTGAGCGGAGACAGCTCCGGCTCGGGCAAGGGCGGCGGCGGCTGCAACAGCCAGCCCGGCCCGGCTCCAGCGAGCCCGTGGATCCTCCTGCTGCTGATCGGCGCCGCCTGGGTGCTGCGGCGTCGCGAGCTGGGCGCTGCGGCGTCGTGAGCTGGGCGCTGCGACGTCGTGAGCAATGACACGCGCGGGCGTCACTCCGGGCAGGTTTCGAGGGGACAGATCTCCTGGTAGCCGACCTCGTAGAAACTCTTCCACTCGGCGTGTTTCCCGGTCGACTTCGGCAATTTGAACGTGCTCGCCGGAATGATCTGGCGGGCCAGCTTCAGCGCCTCGGCGATGCTGCCCACCGTCTTGCCGAGTGTGGCGCGAATCCGCTTGCCCCAGTGCACGTCGACGGTTGCATAGCGCGCCTTTTTCGAGCTCCCGTTGGTGAACTGAAACAGCACCAGACCGCGGGCGTTGTTGTTCGTGCGGTAGATGCAGATCACCGATGAACGGACGACGCGAAACTCCGTCGGCCGCGGGCCGGCTAGCGCAGCGGTCTGGAGCTTGATCGTCCGCGCCTCGTCGATCCCTCCCAGGAACAGCTGGTCGCCCCGACGCTTGTTGTAGGTCACCAGCACGCCGAAGAAGCGCATGTTGTAGTAGCTCTTGCCCGTGAAGGCACAGGGCGCACCGTACAGACTATTGTTGCCGTCGAAGAAACTCGGCGTCCGGTCCTGCGTCGTGTCGACGCGCTGGAACGGGAAGCGGTGTAGCCCAACGGTTCCACTCACGGGATTCGGCTTGGTCGGCTTGTTCGGCTTGTTCGGCTTGTTCGGCTTGTTCGGCCTGGTCGGCCTGGTCGGCGCGGCCATCAGCAAGCTCGCTGTCAGCCAGACGGCCATTCCCAGCAATACCATCGATGATCTCATGCTGTCCTCCGATCCCGTGGTTGGGGCGAGCGTAGCGCAAAGCAGAACGAAACTCCACCCCTGGCGGCGGCCGATCTCGTCCAGGGGATCGATCCGGACAACTCGATCGGCCGCGCCTCCCCGGTCGCGCTTGCGGACGCACCCAACGCTACGGGCAGGTCAGCTTGGGTCCGGGTTCGGCATCGACGCTGGGATCGTCGCAGGTCTTGGGGGTCGACGTCTCGACGCTGAAGCAATCCCCGGGGTTGTCGGCGCAGTACTGTTGGCAGAGCGTCGCGTTACACGAGCGCCAGTTGAGCACGTGCAGACCCGAGTCGCGGTCGCGACCCCAAAAGAAGGTCTGGCAGCCATGCGCGAGGATCGGTCCGCAATGGCCGGTGCAGCGCATGATCCCGTTCTCGTCGGGAGCGCGCTCGCTGACGAAGCTGTCGATCACGTCGGCGCAGGTCTGGCCACCGCCGACGCCCTGGACCAGCTCGCCGCAGCGCTTGAAGGATGCGTGGGCGCCGTTCAGCTTGTCGTAAGCCGCCTGGGAGTTGGCGCATTCGTGACACGCGGTGCATTCGACCATCGGCGGCAGGCCGGCGGGCGGACACTCCGGCCAACCCTCCTCGCAGGCCCGTTTGCGCCAGTAGTTGATGCGCTCGACACAGCTCGTACCCTGGGTCTTCCAGACCGCCCGCGTCGTGTGGTTGGGAGGGCAACTCCAGCTGCAGGCTTGATCGAGCGGCTTCGGTACGCAGGGGCAGACCGAGGCGTAGCGCTCCCCGAAGCAGTTGGCGTTCCCCGGATGGTTCGAGCAGCTGAACGTCGTCTCCTCGGGGAAATAGCAGGTCTTCGAGCCGTCCGCCCCGCTGTTGATCGAGACCAGGATCAGGCCCGCCGACGGCGCTTTGGAATCCCAGCAGCCGCCTTTCTTGCAGGTGAACCCGAGCCCGGCGGCGATCCTCGCGAAACTGGCGATGTCCTTGGTCTCGATCACCCGCTCGGAATCGCAGGCGTGGAACTCGCAGCTCTGAGACAGCGCGGCTTCGCAGACGCTCTTGCAGTCTGGACCATTCACGTTGCCGTCGTTCTTGATCACCCAGACCACCTTCCCCTCCGGGTCTCGGAAGCAGGTGTAGCCCTCGGCGCACGTGAACGTCGCATCGTCTCCCGGCTTCCAATCGCCGCTCGACGTCGTGTCGTTGCTGGAGATCGCGTCGTTCCCCTGACCGCTGCTTTGATCCTTCGACGATCCGCCGCAGCCCGGTGTGACGGTGAAAAACCAACCTGCGAGCAGAGCGGCCAGAGTAAGTCGTTGCATCGGTCTCCATCGACGTTCGTGACATGTGCGCTTTGCTAGACTGTAGCAGCGAAAACGGCGGTGAGCAAGTACGGGCGCCCCGTAGGCGTGATGACCCTTCGCGACGGCCGTGAGCTGAATCCGGTAGCGATGGGCAGAAGATCGCTTGCGCGGGCAGGCGAGCTCTGGTCAACTGATCCGATGCAAAGCGACCCCTCGGCGGCCCGGACGGCGATGCGGATGCTGGCGATCTTCAGCCTCTCGGGGCTGCTGATCAGCCGCGTCGCGTTGATTTTGCACGAATTTGTCGGGCATGGAGCGTTGGCGCTGGCGTTTGGCGGCGAGATCACCGACTACCATCTGTTCCTCTTCGGCGGCGGTTGGATCGACTTCCGCAATCCCGGTTTCGCCCTCTGGCAGCGGCTCTCGATCGCCCTCGGCGGAATCGCGCTGCAGCTGCTGCTGGCTGGTCTGACGCTGCTGATCGCCCGGCGTCGGGCGGAGGGTAGCCTCTCGCGCTTCTTCTGGCTCGGCTGTACCGCGGCGCTGGCGGTCCAGGCCCTCTCCTATCTGGCTGACGGGACGAACTACGGCTACGGGGACGGGCGGCTGTTGTTTCGGCTGCTCGGCCGCGACCGGGTCTGGGTCGTCGCCCCGTCGTCGCTACTGCTCGTTGGACTGCTGCTGCCGCTGGCGCGGGCGATCAGTCGCACCGCCGCCGGCTGGTA
>JAGQJP010000566.1 GCA_020430585.1 Myxococcales bacterium
CAAGAGCTTCATCGCCGCGGGCATCAAGAGCGGCAGCTGCAGCGCCCGATAGACCTGACCAAAGCCTCCTTCGCCGAGCAGCCCGACGAGCAGATAGTCATCGATCGTCTCGCCGATATAGGCCGGCCGGTCGTTCGGCTTCGTGTCGCGGAGTCGGTCGAAATACTCGAGCGGGATGAAGTGCAGCTCCCGCTTCTGACAGATCGCGTTGTGACCACACGCCGCGCCGATCTCGCCGCGCTGTTCGCAGAGCGGGCAGATCCCGGCATCTCGTTCTGACATCGTTACTCCATCTGGGCGGCGCCTACGCTATTTCAGCGCTTGAGAGCTCTTGCCGAGCAGGCGGCGGGCGACGATCAAGAGCTGAATCTGTTGGGTGCCTTCGAAGATGTCGAGGATCTTCGAGTCGCGGGCCCATTTCTCCAAGAGCTCGCGCTCGCTGTACGCCGCGGCGCCGCAGAGGGCGACGCAGCGCAGCGTGATCTCGTTGCCGACGCGTCCCGCTTTCGCCTTGGCCATCGACGCCTCTGTCGAGTTCGGCATTCCGTTGTCCGCCATCCACGCCGCCTTCAGGGTCAACAGCCGCGCGGCCTCGAGGTCCGCCTCCATCTGGCGCAACGCGAGGCCCGCCGCGTGCCCGCAATAGAGCCCGCTGCGGTGGTCGACGCGCAGCCCCTCGCGGGCGAGGATCTCGCGGGTCAGCTCGAGTGACGCCCGCGCGACGCCGATCGCCATCGCGGCGACCGATGGGCGCGTGTTGTCGAACGTCTGCATTGCGCCAGAGAAGCCGCGCTCGGTCGAGATCTCGCGATTGCCGAGGAGGTTCGCCTCGGGGATCCGACAGTTGGTGAAGGCGAGGGTCGCCGTGTCCGACGCGCGGATGCCGAGCTTTTTCTCCAGTCGGACGAGCTGCATTCCCGGCGTCCCCTTCGGCACCAGGAACGACTTGATCGCCGCGCGACCGCGAGAGGGGTCGAGGGTCGCCCAGACCACCACGGCGTCGGCCCGCTCGCCGCAGGTGACGAAGATCTTTTCGCCGTTGAGCACCCATTCGCCACCGTCGAGGACGGCGGTCGTACGGATCGCTGCCGCATCCGAGCCCGCGTCGGGCTCGGTGATCGCCATCGCCGCCCAGAGCCCGCGGAAGCGCTCGCGCTGCTCCTCGTTGGCGACCGCGCCGATCGCGGCGTTTCCCAGCCCCTGTCGCGGAATCGTCAACGTCAGGCCGCAATCACCCCAACACAGCTCGCTCAGACCGAGTACGACCGCCATGTTCGAGCCGTTGCGAACACCCCTCGCGCCATCACGCTCGCTCTTGAGCCCGCCGACCCCTGCGCGGATGCGGCCCCCTTCGTTCATCGCGTCGAGGAGCGCGCCGAGGGAGTCGAGCTCTTTCGGATAGGCGTGCTCGGCGACATCATACTGACGCGAGATCGGGCGAAACATGCTCTTGGCGACGCCGTTGGCCATCTCGAGTAGCGGTTGCAGCTTCTTCGGTACATCGAGGTCGATCATACCAGCACCCCTCCTTCGACGACGGCGATCGCGCGCAGGTGGCGGTACCAGAGCTCGACGGGATGCTCCTTGATGAAGCCGTGTCCGCCGAGGAGTTGGACGCCGTTGGTGCCGATCTGCATCCCCTTCTCCGCCGCGAAGAGATGCGCCAGGCTCGCCTCGCGCGTCGCATCGCGCCCCTTCTCCAACAGGCTGGCAGCGCGCAGCGTCAGCATTCGGAGGCTCTCGCTCTCGATCGCCAGATCGGCGATCATGAAGGCGACCGCCTGGCGGTTCGTGATCGGCTCGCCAAAGGCGATCCGTTCATTGCAGTACGGGATCACGTAGTCCAGCACCGCGCGCGTCGTCCCGAGGGCGAGCGCCGCCCAGGCCACCCGGGAACGGTCCACGAGCAGCTGATAGTCGAAGGGGGCATCGGCGTCGCCGAGCAGCGCATCCCCGTCGAGGCGCAGATCGTCGA
>JAGQJP010000567.1 GCA_020430585.1 Myxococcales bacterium
AATCGCGGCACGCACGTCATCAGACGTGCCTGCAAGCGGAACGTCTCGCGTCGCAGCTCGCGAGCCTTGGGGTAGTGTCGCAGGACGAGGTTCTGCTCCTCTTCGGGATCGACGCGCAGGTCGTAGAGCTCGGTCTTTGGCGGGTTCGGCCCTGCGGTTCGCATCGAGGGGGTCGTGAAGTCGCTCGCCCAGTTGTGCTGGATCAGCTTGAATCCCTTATAGCGCAGCGACCAGCCCGTGCGCCCCTCGGAGAAGATCATCCGTTCCGTCTGGGGCTTGTGGCCCTTCATCAAGGGGATCAGGCTACGCCCGTCGAACTTCGGATCGACCTCGAGACCGAGAAGACGCATCACCGTCGGCGCCAAGTCGACGTGCTGCACGGGAGCTCGCACTCCGCGGCCCTCGGGAACGTGGCCCGGCCAGTGGAAGACCAGCGGCACGTGCAGCTCTTCGTCGTAGAAGGTCAGCCCGTGGGAGTAGTGACAGGGAGCGTAGAACCGCACCGAATGACAGGCGTGCTGCGGGTTCATCACCTCACCGTGGTCCGAGGTGAGGACGATCAACGTTCGCTTCTCGAGCCCGAGCCGGCGCAACGTCTTGAGCACACGCCCGATATAGTCGTCCGTGTAGGCGATCTCTCCGAGATAGTTGGTTTTCTCGCGTGTTCGCAGCCCGCCGAGCTTCTGGTTCACCCTCGCGAGGTAGGGCTCGGGCGGCACGTAGGGCGTGTGGGGGGCGTTGTAGTTGAGGAACAAGAAGAAGCGCTTGTGCCGGTTCTTCGTCAGGAATTTTTCCGCCAGCTTGGTGATGTTGACCGTGTCCATCACCTTCTGCCGGTAGTCGGTCACGTCGTCGAAGCCGAGGTCGAGCCCGAGGTAGAGGTTGCCGAAGATGAACTGATTGTTGGCGATCGCCCGCGTCACGAAGCCGTACTTGTGCAAGAGCAGGGGTAGAAGCGGAACCCCTTGGGTGTAGAAGTGCTCCCGCGTCTTCGGATTGAGGATCCACCACGGCGTGGTCAGCCCCATCGAGCTGAGGTAGCGTCCGCTGAACATGATCGTCGTCGAGGAGCGCGTCTGATTTGACGCCCCGAAGGCCTGGAAAAAGGCTGTTCCCCCGCGAACGAGCTCGTCGAGGACCGGGGTGACCGATGGAAACATCCGCCGTTCCGGATCGAGAACACGTCCGCGTACCGCGTCGATCACGATCACCAGCACGTTCATCGGCGCGCTCGGCCCGATCCGCTCCTCGACGATCCGTCTGTGCTCCTTGTCGTCTGGCGTCACCCGCGTGAAGAGCACGAGATCGGCGAGCAGCACCTCGGCGTTCTTCGGAGCGTGCTGGCCCGGCCCGAGCAGCGGCTGCGTCGCGATCGAGAGCAGGTGGCGACCGACGGTTCGCTCGGGAAGCGGTACGTCGAGCTCGATCCATTCCCGACCCGCGACGATGACGTGGGGTTCGAAGACCTTGCGCAGGATCGCCTGCCCATCGACGAGCACCGACAGCTCGAAGCGCCCGAGTCCGCTCTGTGCGGGGACGTAGAGCGAGAGCGAGAGCCGTGAGCGCTTCAGCAGCTCGATGTCGTACTCGAGCGAGCCCTCGATCTCGAGGCGCAGCGCGTTGCGCATGTCGACGCGACCGTTGCGACCATCCCAGATTCCGTAGCGCACGTTGCGCCAGGCGACGTTACGCGGGAGCTTGCTGTGAGGATTGAGGAACTGGCGCTTGGTTCCCGGCGCCGCCGGAGGCGCGATCCGTTTGACCCCCGTCAGGCGCGCCTTGTCGAGGTGATCGATCAATCGAACATACGCCACGTCCTGGTAGCGTTCCTCGCGGTATGCGTTGATCGCAGGCGAGTCGCGATCGTCGAGCTTCGTCAACCGTGGAGCGGGAGGCGTCCGCGGGGAAGGGCGCCGCGGAGCGAGCGGGGCGCGGCCGAGGTCCCGTTTATGAGCTGTGGGGTTGCCAGGCCGGGGCGCGAGCGGCGAGAGCCGACGTTTCGCGTCCACTCGATTCCCGCGTGTCGTCGATTGCGCTAGGGGTCGTGGCCCGGGCGTCGTCGGTCGAATCGAGGGCTTTCGGGCGGTGATTCGCTTCGGGTCGCTGCCCTTTGTAACAGGTGGCGGGGCATCGTTGGTCAGCGGCTCTCGACGCGTCCTTCGTCCATCGGGTGTGGGCGCCGACGGCGTACAGCCTGGCCCGGACTGCAAAACGAGCAGCGCGACGAGGGCGCACAGCGCTGGGCATCTCATTTGTGATCTCGTCTCGGCACGAAGAACTCGCCCAGTTGCAGCACGCGCGGATCCCGCAGCACCAGGCGCGACAGCTTTCGTTTCATCCGCGAGAGGACGCGCGGCGCCGTCGTCGAGATATCATGCATCTCGTCCGGGTCGCGCCCGAGATCGAAGAGGCGCCAGATCACCCCCGAGCGGTGCGGGATGTAGAGTAGCTTGTAGTTTCCGTCGAGCAACGCCCGATGTTTGGCCAGCAGCACCTCGGGCTCGAACGAGCGGCGCAGCCAGAGATCCGTCGTCCGGACATCGTAGATGAACGCCTCGAAGCGGCTCGAGTAGCGGATTCCCAAGCGGTCGAGCTCGGTCGCCTCGGTCGCGGGGAATCGCACGCCCGTCTCGATCAGCGCGGTCAGAGGCAGCGTCTCTCCTCGCATCATCGGCACCAAGCTCGTACCGTCGAGGGGCTCGGGCGGCTTGAAACCCAACAGCTCGAGCACCGTCGGCGCGATATCGATCGTGCGGGCGAGCTGTCCGACGCGCGTACCCTGACCGGGGGCCTTCGGATAGTGCAGGATCAGCGGAACGCGCAAGCTCTGCTCACCGAAGAGGTGCTCGCCGTGCGTGATCCCGTGATTCTTCTCGTAGAGGTTCTCGCCGTGATCCGAGAAGACCACGATGATCGTATTGCGGAACAGGCGACTCTTCTCGAGGAAGCGGAACAATCGGGCCAGCTCGTGGTCGACCGCCCAGACACAGCCATCATAGAGGCGCTTGACCTGCACGATGTCGTCGGCGCTCGGTTTGATGCCGAATTTCGACTTGTGATACTTGAATGGCCCGTGATATCTCGCGTTGGTGTACGAGCGATAGTAGGGATAGGGCGCGGCAAAGGGAAAGTGGGCCACCGAATAGAACAGCGTCAAGAAGAAGGGGCGCGAGTTGTCCCGATGGCGCAGCCAGTGGATCGCGTCGTCGGTCAGCCAGGCCGGGTCGGACAGCTTCTCCGATCCGCGAAGAGCAGGAAACACGTTGCGCCCGAAGAGGTCGACGACGTAGGGCAAAAGATTGGTGTGCAGCTTGATCGTGCCCAGGCGAATCATCGCGTCGAGGTTGAACGTCGGCACGACCCGGTCTTGAAAGCCGAGGCTAATCCGACTGAAGATATCACCCGCGTAGTCGGTGACCACAGCGGTCTGATAGCCCTTCTGCGCCAGGAACGACGCGAGGCTCGGGCGTGGACGCTTCAGCTCGGCGGGCGAGGGAAACATATGGCGGATACCGTGGGTGTGCGGCATCGTGCCCGTTAGGATCGAAACGAACGACGGGAACGTGCGAGGCAAGACCGTGTAGGTCCGCGTGAAGTGCGTGCCGCTGCGCGCGAGTCGATCGAGGGTCGGGGCGATTCCCGAGCGTGGCCCACCACCATCGATCCGGTCTGAGCGCAGGCTGTCGATCGCGATGAAGAGCACGTTCGGCTGGTTGGCCGACGCCAGCGATGGAGCGGGTCCCTCCTCGTGGACGGCGGCGACGAGCAGACCCGTTCCGCCCGCGATGACGACGAGCGTCGTTCCGATCGCCAGTCGTCGATAGCGCCAGGTCGCCCAGCTCGAGCGAGAGGTCCAGAATGCGATCGTAGCGAGGGTGCCAAGGACGCAGAGATAGCCGATCTGGGCGATGTCGAAGGCGATCAGCGGCAGGTGGTCCGTTGCCAGCCCCTGAAGACGTGCGAAGATGCCGCCGCGGTCGTAGAGCATCTCGGTATAGAGCTGAGGGCGGTGCACGACGCTGCGCAGCAAGAAGAAGGTGTGCAACGCGGCGATCGTCACGAGGTGGAGCACCCCGCGTACCCACGGCCTCAGGGCGGGACGCGAACGCAGGACGAGTCGCCACTGCAGCGACGAGAGCAGGCCGAGCGCCAGACCCATCAAACATGCCAGCGCGGCCATCTCCAGTTGTCGGCGCAGGATCTGATCGTGGAAGTGGGCGACGAGCTCTCGGGTCACCCCCGAGTCCTTCACGCCCATGTATTCTGCGGCGCCAAAGGTGAGTAGGGCGTAGGCGAAGAGGGTGCAGAAAAAGAAAAGACCGATGAAAGGTCCAGAGAATAACACCCGTTGCCAGAGCGCGGGCTGCTGGGGATTGCTGTCCACGTTGTTCGTTTGGATCGGAGTCTCGCTATCCGCCATTGGGGCGGCGTGCGACAGATGGCTGTTTCGTTGCTTCCGCCGCATGCTGATCTTAGCGCCGCACCCTCGAAAGTCAAACAATCCTGCGCGCGAAATGATTGCCCGTCGTTCGTCGACTCGATCACATGACGTTCTAATACACGGAGAATAAAGGAGAAAGTGAATTTTCGTTGACACTGGGTCATCGATCTCGGTACAGCTGATCTTCGAGTGGACTTCTTGAAAACGTATCTCAAGAGAGTCAGTGAGCATCCGCGGTCGGCCGCGGTTTTCTTTTGCGAAGTTGATGATAGTGATTCTCATTTATGAAAATGGCGCATTCGGCTTCGGTGCCGCTCTGTAGGGGTGAGCGGGCCTTTTTTTTGCCGCGTAGTTGATATTGGTTCTCAAATGCTGTTGAGGAAAGTGAGGCGACCGATGAAATTCCCCACGCTCCTGATTTTGGCCGTTGTTCTGCTCGCTGCGCTGATCGCTCCCAGAGTCCGTGCCGAAACTCCAGACCTCAAGGAGCTCAAGCGGCGAATCGACGTCCTCTCCGACGAGCTCAACCGAATGAAAGAGAAGCTCTACATCCCCGAGACGGAGACCCTGCGCAGCGTCTTCGGTCTCGGTCCATCGGCGTCTAAAGTCTATGGAAAGAAAGGGCTTTCGATCGGTGGGTACGGTGAGGTCTACCTCGAGCGCAAGGTCAAGGACAAGGGAAACGAGTTTCACACGGGCGACATGTACCGCTTCGTCCTCTACGTCGGCTACAAATTCACCGATTGGCTGGTCTTGAACGCCGAGGTCGAGGTCGAGCACGGCACGACGGGAGAGAACTACGCCGACAAATCGGGTGAGGTCGCCGTCGAGTTCGCCTATCTCGACTTCTTGCTACACGAGGCGGCGAACATTCGCTTCGGCTTGATGCTGATCCCCTTCGGCTTCGTCAACGAGCTGCACGAGCCGCCGTTTTTTCACGGCAACTTCCGTCCTCAGGTCGAGCAGACGATCATCCCGTCGACCTGGCGCGAGCTCGGGGTTCAGCTCTTCGGCGGGTACAAGGGGTTTCAATACAAACTGTTCGCCGTCAACGGCTTCAACGGCAACAAATTCTCGAGCAACGGCTGGCGCAGCGGCCGCCAAGAAGGCAATCGGCCGCTCTTCGAAGATTGGGGCGTTGGGCTGAACCTCGAGTACAAGCGCGGCGATCTCTTGCGCGTCGGCACCAGCGTCTATTTCGGCGGCGCCGATCAGAACCAACTCGGCGGATTGCAGTTCAACGCCTTCTTGATCGAGGGACACGTGCAGGTGCGGGTCAAGGGTTTCGAGTTGCGCGGGCTCGCTGCCTGGGGAAAGCTCTCGAGCGCAGACAAGGTGACCCTCGCGCTCTTCCCCGAGAGCTCCGAGCTCGTCGCCTCGGAGATTTTCGGCGCCTACGTCGAAGTGGCCTACGATCTCTGGCCGCTGTGGGGCCGCTCGTCGATGTACCTGGCGCCGTTCTTTCGTTTCGAGTTCCTCGACACCCAGTGGAAGGTGCCAGGCGTCGCGGGACGCGCCAAGGACGATAGCAAGCGCGTGATGGTCTTCGACGTCGGCGTGACCTACAAGCCCCACCCGCAGGTCGTCGTCAAGATCAACTACCGCGAAGTGCGGAACGCGGCGAAGAAGCCGGTACCCGACCAATTGTTGCTTGGTGCGGGATTCATCTTTTGATATGGTCGCCCGATTGGCGCGCCGGCCGCGAGGCCGTCGTGTCCGCGCTCGGGCAGGAGAATCGATGCGAGACCTATCGAGAATCATCCTCGTCGTCAGCCTCGTCACCAGCGGCTGGCTCGGCACGGCCGAAGCGAAGATCTTCCACTCGCGCGAGAGCGCGCTCAAGGTCGCCTTTCCAGGTGCCGAGCGCATCGAGCACAGGAACGTCTTCCTCACGCCGAAGCAGGTCGAGGCCGTCAAACGCATGAGCCAGGCCCCTCTCCAGACGAGCCTGGTCCGCGTCTACGTGGCCTTCAAGCACGGCAAGGTCTTCGCCTATGGCTTCATCGACACCCATGTCGTGCGAACGCTGCCCGAAACCTTCATCACGGTCGTCGGCATCGATGGCGCCGTGCTCGGCGTGCACCTGCTGGCGTTTCAAGAGCCCCTCGAGTACATGCCCGCCAAGCGCTGGCTCGGTCAGTTCCGGGGCAAACATTTGAAACCGTCGCTGCGCATTCGCTACGACATCAGCGGAATTGCGGGGGCGACGCTCTCGGCTCTGAGCGTCACGCGGGGTGTGCGTCGCGTGCTCGCTCTCTATCGCGTCATCTTCGGCCGGAAGTGACGCCCCTCAGCGGGAGGTAGGATTGCGGTTCGTCGTCACTGGAGAGTGGAGGAAGAACGACCTCTTGCGCCTCGTGATCTTCATGTTCCTCGTCTTCGTCGTGCTCTTCTGGGTGACGAACGCCTTGCTCTACTTCAACTCGATGTCTCTGGACCCGCAGCGAGTGGCCGAGCACTACCTGGGCAAGAAATCGGAGTGGGCCGACCCGGTTCCGCGCTCCTACAAGGTGCTGCTCGAGATCACCCACGCCCACGTCTTCGCGATGGCGATTCTGATCATGACGATGACCCACCTCGTGCTCTTCGTGCCCGCTCCCGGGTGGGCCAAGGCCTCGCTGACCATCGTCACCTTCGGCTCGGCGCTGCTCAACGAGGCGTCGGGCTGGCTGATCCGCTACTGGCATCGCTCGTTCGCTTGGCTGAAGATCACGATGTTCCTCTTGTTTCAGCTCGCCCTCTTCGGCATCATCGTGATCTTGCTCCTCGCCCTGTTCAAGGGCTGGCGCAACGCCTACAACGACAAATGAACGAGGTTCTGATGCTGTCGACGACCATCTGCGCGCGCTGGCGGCTCTCGGCGACGACGACGATCGGCGCGCGCTGTCTACCCTTGGCGCTCCTCTGTCTCTCGATCGTTCTCCCGCGCCCCGCCCTGGCCGACAAAACGTCCTTTGATGGGCTGCGCGTTCACCGCCAGTGGGTGATGGGGACGATGCTGACGATCGCGATCGAGGTCCCGAGGGGACGATCGGCGGAGCGCCTTCTGCAGGGCGCCTTCTCTCAGGTCTCGGAGTGGGATCGCCTATTGAGCACGTTCAAGGTCAACTCCGATCTCAGTCGGCTGAACCGCCAAGCCGGAAAAGGCTGGCTCAGCGTCGATCGACGGGTCTTCGAGTACCTGCGCCGCTCGATCGCCGACGCCCGCCGCACGAAGGGGGCGTTCGACATCACGGTCGGTGCGCTCACGGTCCTCGGGCGTCGACCGAGGCCATCGGATGCGCGGCGACGAGCGGCGTTGGCCCTCGTCGGAAGCCGCTCGATCGAGCTCGCCTCGCCCAACCGCGTGCGCCTCACCCGAGTGGGGATGCGGCTCGATCCCGGCGGGAACGGCAAGGGCGTGGCCCTCGACAGCGTCGTCGCCTACCTCCGCAAGAACGGCGTCCGCCGCGCATTCATCGACTTTGGCGGCTCCAGTTTCTACGGCCTCGGGGCACCAAAAGGCCGGACGGGTTGGCCCGTGCTATTGACCGACGCGAAGAAGAAGCCGTGGCGGGTGGTTCTGTTGGCGGACCGAGGACTGTCGATGTCACACTCGGCGCAGCAGACATCGCCAGGACACGTGCGCTATCACATCATCGACCCGCGCAGTGGGAAGCGGATTCACGTCTGGCGCGCCGTAGCGCTGATCTGCAAGACGGCGACCGAGGCCGACGTCCTCAGCACGAGCCTCGTCGTCGATCCCGGGCTGCGGGCGGTGCTTCGACGCGAGTATCCGGCCTGTGCAGCGATCGTCTTCACGACCCAGGGCGTGGCGATCGAGCCGAGCCTGCGCCCACGGATCGTCGTGCCCCGCCGCTAGCTCACTCCAGCCAGCTGTAGGGGTACCTCGCGTCGTCGACCTGCATCGCGGTCTGGGCCACGTGCAGCGGGCGGAAGGTGTCGATCATCACGGCGTACTCCCGCGTCTCCTTCTTGCCGATCGATCCCTCGTAGAGCCCGGGGTGCGGGCCGTGCGGAAGCCCGGCGGGGTGTAGCGTAATCGAGCCCGGGCTGATCCCGCGGCGGCTCATGAAGTCGCCCTCGAAGTAGTAGAGCACCTCGTCCGAGTCGACGTTCGAGTGGTTGTAGGGCGCGGGAATCGCCTCCTCGTGGAAGTCGAAGAGCCGCGGGCAGAACGAGCAGACGACCAACCCGGGCGCCTGGAACGTCTGGTGTACGGGCGGCGGCTGGTGCACCTTGCCGACGATCGGGGCGAACTCGCGGATGTCGAAGGCCCAGGGATAGTAGTAGCCGTCCCAGCCGACGAGATCGAAGGGGTGGTGCTGGACGAACATCGTCTGCCAGCCATCACGCGTCTTGACGACGATCTCGAACTCGCCACGCGCGTCGATCGGCTCCATCCATTCGGGGACACGCAGGTCGCGCTCGCAGAACGGCGCGTGCTCGAGCAGTTGGCCGTGGGCGTTGCGATAGCGCCTCGGCGTCTCGATCAGACCGTTCGCTTCGAGGACCAGCAGCTCGGCGGGCAAGCCTTCGAAGTACAACTGGAAGAGCGTGCCGCCCGGAATCACGAGGTAGTCGCCAGCCTGGAAGGCGAGGCGCCCCATCGGCGAAACGAGAGTGCCTTGCCCCCGTCGAACGAAGAACATCTCGTCGGCGTGGGCGTTGCGATAGAAGCGCTCGGTGTTGGAGACCGGGTGCACCGTCGAGATCAGACAGTCGCTGTTGAACAAGAGGGCCTGACGACCGCTGATGAAGTCGGATTGGGCGGCGAACTGAAACGTCTTGAGGTGGTGATGGCGATGGAGCGCTTCGCCCTTTCTTACGATCTGCTGCGGATCGAAGCCTCCCAGGCGCGTCACCCGCGTTGGCGGGTGGATGTGGTAGGCGTTGGTGTAGATGTCCGAGAAGCCGTGGCGACTGATGTGCTCTTCGTGAAATAGCGCGCCACTCGGAGAACGATGGACGATGTGGCGTTTCTTCGGCACCGAGCCGCGCGAGACGTAGTAGGGCATATCGAACCTCACATGCGATGTAGAATCTGTAAATAGATCGAGAGTCGGGGTGCTGTCAAGCGCTCACAGATAGCGGTGTAGCGAGTCGATTGTCGCTTGAAGCCCCGTGTTTGCTTCGCTCGAGGCGTCGACGGGAGCGACCAACTTTCGCGTTTTCCCCTTCTCGTTCTTTTCGGTGCGGCGGCTGACCACCGCCTTGTCTTCCAGAAAGATCAGGGCGTTCTGGAAGTTCGCCCGCGAGACGCCCTCA
>JAGQJP010000568.1 GCA_020430585.1 Myxococcales bacterium
ACGTGATCGTGGCGATGGTCGGCCGCGATGTCGCGAAGGTTCAGTGCAACACCTGTGGCAGTCTGCACAAGTACTATCCTCCGAAGAAATCGCCCGCTCCCCGCTCCACGACGCGACGAACCGTGGTGAAGAAGTCCAAGGAAGGGCAACAGGTCGTCGTCGAATCCCTTCGCACGAAGACGCCGCGGGCCGCCGAGGGCAGCAACCCGCCACGAGCCGCGACCGAGGCCTCGGCCCGCGCAGCGCGCAAAACGCCGAGTCGGCGTGTCGAAGCGCCGAAGGCTCCGGCATCTCTCGAACGCTGGAACGAAGAGGTGCGTCCCCTCGACAACCCCGATGTTCGACGCTACTCGCCGCGCGAGACCTTCGACCCGGGTGAACTGCTGCGCCATTCGAAGTTCGGCGTGGGCAAAGTGTTGGGGCGACGGGACGCGACGAAGATCGTCGTTCTCTTCCGCGAGGGCGAAAAGCTCCTCGTCACCGGCCTCATCTAGGAGCGGACCGAGTCGACGGGGCCGGTAGGTCGAGCAAGCGCGTGCGCACGCCACGAAAACGGCCGCGGAGATTCGGATATCGCGACTCGATGTAGCGGCGAGCGGCGCCGACCCGATCCACGATCGAGAAGCGATAGTAGCCGACGGCCTTGGGCGATCGGCGGTGCTCCATCCGCAGATGGCCGAGGTAGAGCAACTCACCTGCTCGGATCGAGAGCTCGGTCGTCGGCAGCGTCGGGTTGTTCGTCTTCTTCTTCTGGCTCGGGAAGCGGATCTTCTGATCGCAGCTGAGAATTCCGAGGCAAATCTTGAGGCCGACGAAGCGGTAGCGCCCGGGGATCACCTCGAGCAAGAGGTACCCGCTGCGAGCGATCGCGCCGCTGCGCAACCGATTGGCAGGGTCTCGAAAGCGGAAGTCGACGTACGGCACGCCGACGGCGTCGGTCCACTCGAAGGGTTTGGATTGGCCATTGACCGACGGGTCGAGGTGAAAGTGGGCGACGAGATATCCGCGTTGGCCCCGCCATTGCCGCCCTCTGTCGACGCGAACCAGCGGCTCGTTGATCGTGCAGCCCAACAGCGAACCGACGACGATCAATACGGCAGCGCGAGACGCCAGCGCGACAAGACCGAGCGTCGAGGGGGCGCAACCGGACGAATGGGCCGCAGCTCGACGGGCTGTCGGGCTCACGTCGTGTCCTCGCGTTCGGAGGCCGTCTCTTTGACGGACGCTGCGGCTGGAACGGACGCTGCGGCTTTGGAAGATGGCGCGGCTGGAGCGGAGGACGCCGTCGTGTCGGCACTCCGATCCTCTTCGGGCGATATCGCGTGACGTCGCCCGCCGATCCGCAAACAGAAGCCGCCATCGGCATCGCGGTCGAGGAACGCTGCGAGATCGGCCAACGCGCGCCGCGACAGGCGGGCGCGGTGGCCACCAGCGATCGAACAGTAGACCGACTGCGGATCGCGATAGCGAAACGAGTCGACGTCGAGCTCGACGTCCCGGGTGTCGTTGAGATGGCCGATCAATGCCTCGCCCCGGAGCCGCAGATCCTTGACGATGTACAGCGTATCCTCGACCTCGAGATAGCACCACTGCGATCCGACCCGCAGGATCGGCTCGCCGCGTTCGCTGACGTCCAGCCCGCGGTTGAAGAGGGCGACGATCTTGGCGTTGCCGATCGCCTCGCCGTCGTGCGTCCAGCGCCCCTCACGGTCGAGTCGCAGCTTGCTCGAGCGGCGCAAGATGTCGAGGAGAGCGGGGTCGATCATCTGTCGCTCCTCAGAGTGACTCTTCGATCGGGATCGACTGGGTCGTCTGCTGGGTGATCTCGAGCCCATCGAGAAATTGCAGAGAGTCACGGACGTGGCGGAAGTTGGCGTGGTGTGTGAAGATCACGACCTGCACCGGCCGCCCGCCGCCGGGGTTCTTCTGCACCATCTGGTAGATCGAGATCTTCTTCTCGCCCAGAACGCCGGCGATCGTCGCCAGCACGCCGGGGCGGTCGACGACGGAGAAGCGCAGGAAAAACGGCGACGCCCAGTCGTCGCTGCCGAGGAGGCGGTGGTTTCGTGCGTCGGGATCGGTGTAGGCCAAATGCGGCAGACGCCCCGAGCTCTGCCGCGAGAGGTTGCGACCGACCTCGATCACGTCGGAGGCAACGCTGACGGCCGTCGGCAACATCCCCGCCCCCTGTCCGTAGAGCAGCAGCGGTCGCAGGGCATACGTGTTCAGCAGAACGGCGTTGAAGGCCCCCGAGACGCTGCCCAACGGAGAGGTGCGCGGCACCATCACGGGCTGCACCCGCGCTTCGAGGTCGTCGCCGTGCATCCGAGCGATCGCCAGGGGCTTGATCTTGTAGCCGAAATCCGCCGCGTACTCCACGTCGAGGGGATCGATGTGCGCCAGCGCGACGCGGTGAATTCGCGTGTAATCGATGCGCACGCCGAAGCCCAATCCGACGAGGATCGAGAGCTTCTGCGCGGCGTCGGTGCCATCGACGTCCATCGTCGGGTCCGCCTCGGCGTAGCCCAGCTCTTGCGCTTGTCGAAGTGCATCGGCATACGCCAGCTTCTCGTCGGACATCTTCGAGAGGATGTAGTTCGACGTGCCGTTGATGATGCCGTGGAGCGTGCGGATATGGTCCGATGCGAGGCTTTCGCGCAAGGTGCGAACGATTGGAATTCCGCCGCAGACGCTCGCTTCGAAGTGGATGTCGGCGCTCTGCTCCTCGGCGAAGCTGAAGAGCTCGGGGCCATGGGTCGCCAACAGCGCCTTGTTTGCCGTCACGACCGGTTTACCCTGTTCGAGCGCCTTGAGGATCAGGGTCTTGGCGGGCTCGATTCCACCGATCAGCTCGACCAGGATGTCGATCTCCGGGTCGGCGACGACCTCGTCGGCGTCGCTCGTCAGGAGCGCGGGGTCGACCACGGGATCCCGGGGCCGGTCGATATCCCGCACGGCGATGCGCTTGACCCGAACGGGCACGCCGAGGCGCGCTTGGATCTCGCTCGCGTTGTCCTTGAGCATCTTCAGCACGCCGGTTCCGACCGTGCCGCAACCCAATAGCCCGAGGGTCAGCTGTTCCACGTTCCACCTCTGAAATCCAACGCGGATGCGCGTCTCAATCCTTCGCATCCTACCCGATTGGCGGCGCCCCCGCAAGCGGCTCTCAGGGTAGCGTCGACGGTTGGTAGCGCACCCACACCTCGCGGTCCCGGCCCCGTTGGACCTTCAGCTCCGCGCCGGGGAGCTTGAGTCGCCCCAACTCGACGCTGAGCGTGTCCGCCGTGTCGTAGGTCTTGACGCCCTTCTTGAGCTTGAGCGCCAGCGTCAGCTCGCCGCGGCGGAAGCTGTGAATCCGCGAGCCGGAGAGGAACGTGACCGTGCGCAGAGCGCCGCGGACCTCTTCGAGCTGCTTCCAGATGCGCAACCCTCGAATGTGTAGCAGCGGTGCGTGGACCAGGGGGAGCAGCGACGCGCTCTTCTTGGAACGCGCGACGATGCGGCGCAGGCGCGCCGTCAACGCCTGGATCGCGCTCGTTTCGGCGCCCGCGCGCGTTGGCGCAAAGCCGAACTCGACGAGCTTGTCGACGGCGAGGGTGCGGCTCGAGTCGACGGACAACAACGTGAAGGCGAGCGAGAGTTGAACGGTCTCGTGCTTGAGGACCGGAAGCTGGCCGCGAGAAGCGCTTTCGAGCTGGCCGAGCACGATCATCCGACAATCGAAGAGGGCGGCGAGGTTGATCGCGTCCAACGGATCGAGGGGCCACTTCTGATACCGAGCGTGCACGACCATCTGCGGGCGCTTGTTCTGCGCCGGCACGACGGCGAGCCGGCCGCTGGCGAGTGCGTGCGCGATCGCTCGGGTCAAGGGGACGTGGCCCCAATCGTCGCCAGACCACCAGATGCGTTTGGCTCCGCCCGAGTCGACTTCGGCGGTGAGCAGGCAGAGCGGCTTCGCGTTCACCGCGCTCGTCGCGGCGCAGAGGGCGACGGCGATCACCAGGAGCCGCCAACTCATGGCGCGATGAGTTGAGGCTTGCTGCCCTTGCCGCGGAAGAGGCGGTATCCGCGCACGCGCAGGGGCGACAGGGGTTGATAGAGGCCGCCCTCGGCGGGAACGAGCGTCCGCACGCGGACACGAGGGAGCCGTTGAGCCGAGTCGGTGCTTCGCGGGGTGAACATCTCGTAGAAGCGTCCGGCGAGGACCTGAGTCGGGCCCTTCGCGCAGAGCTGAAGCACGGGCGTCTGGGGTCCGGGCGACTTCGTCTGCGCCAGGCGATGGTGGTCCGCGTCGCGCAACGGTTGAATGTATCCCCGCGGCACGTCGAGGATCGCGTTGTCCTTGACCTCGAGCGGCGTGCGCAGCCCATGCCACTCGACATCGTAGCGACCGGGGTGGAGTTGCACGATCCCCGTTGCGGCGCTCGAGCTCGGCGCGCTGCGACCGACGAGGACACCGCGTTGGAAGACGCGCAGGCGCCCACTCCAAGGTGCGCAGCGATCATGTTGTGGCTGATCGCGAGTCGGGCGAGCGACGACGACCAGCAGCCCCGACTGCACGACGGTCAACTGGCGCGCCTTGACGAGGTAGCGGTAGCGTGGCAGCTTGGCGCTCTTGGCACCCCAGCGCACGTCGTAGAAACCCGGCGCGAGCGGGACGATCATACCCGGCTTGAAGCTACCGTCGGCACCGCTGCCGACGATCGCTCGGCCGTCAGCGGCGTAGAGGAAGATCGTCGGCGCTTCGAACCCCTTGTAGCGCGCGAGCACATCGGGCGTCGCCACGACGGGGAAGAGCAGGTATCCTTCAGGGGCGTGTTTCTTGCGCGCGTTCGCCAGATCGGGCGCGGCGACGAGCACGGCGATCGTATAGCAGAGGGCGATCGATCTCATCGGACAGGCTTCACTCCCACTCGATGGTAGCTGGTGGCTTGGAGGTAACGTCGTAGACAACTCGATTTATTCCGCGAACTTCACCGATGATGCGGCGCGCCGTGCGGTCCAACAGGTCCCCCGGCAGACGATACCAATCGGCGGTCATCCCGTCGCGGGATTCGACGGCGCGGAGCGCGAGGACGTTCTCATAGGTTCGCGAGTCGCCCATCACCCCCACCGAGCGCACCGGTAGGAGCACGCAGAAGGCTTGCCAGACGTTGCGACGATCGGGGAGCGTGCGCAATTCTTCGCGGAAGATCTGATCCGCCTCGCGCAGGATCGCCAATTCGTCGTGGGTCACGGGGCCGAGAATCCGAATCGCCAACCCCGGGCCGGGAAAGGGACGGCGCCACACGAACTCTTCGGGCAAGCCGAGCTTCTGCCCCACTTCGCGAACCTCGTCTTTGAAGAGCTCACGCAGCGGCTCGATCAGCTCGAGATTCATCACCTCGGGCAAGCCACCGACATTGTGGTGACTCTTGATCGTCACCGAGGGCCCCTTGAAGGAGACGCTCTCGATCACGTCGGGATAGAGCGTCCCCTGGGCGAGAAAGCGAATGCCCTCGAGCTTGTGCGCCTCGTCTTCGAAGACCTCGATGAAGGTGCGACCGATGATTTTTCGCTTCTGTTCTGGATCGGTCACGTCCCGCAGGTTGTCGAGGAAGCGCTCCGAGGCGTCGACGGCGTGGAGGTTGAGCCCGAGATCGTCGCGAAACCGATGAACGACCTCGCGCGCCTCGAACTTTCGCAGCAGACCATTGTCGACGAAGACGCAGTAGAGCTGTTCGCCGATCGCTCGATGCAAGAGCAGCGCCGTCACGGCTGAGTCGACGCCGCCGGAGAGGGCGCAGAGCACCTTTTCGTCGCCGATCTGCGAGCGCAACCGTTCGATGTTGTGGTGGATGAAGTCGTCGAGCTGCCAATCGCCGCGGCATCCGGCGATGTCGAAGACGAAGCTCTGCAGCATCTCGCGGCCCCGCGGCGTGTGGGCGACCTCGGGATGAAACTGCACGCCGTAGATCTCCCGCGTCGCCGACCCGATCGCGGCGACGACGCCTTGCTCGCTCTGCGCGAGCACCTCGAAGCCGTCGGGAAAACGGCAGAGCTCGTCGCCGTGTGACATCCAGACCGCATGGCGCCGGTCGCTGCCGAGTCGCGAGAAGAGGGGAGAATCCTGAACCAGCTCGATCTCGGCACGCCCGTACTCGCGGTAGTCGCCGTGCCGAATCTCGCCGCCGAGGGTCTGGGCGATCAGCTGCATCCCGTAACAGATGCCGAGGATCGGCACGCCCCACTCGAAGATCTGCGAATCGATCGTCGGCGCGTCGTCGTCGTAGACGCTCGAGGGGCCGCCGCTGAGGATCAACGCCTTTGGCCCTCGCGCTCGGATCACCTCGAGGTCGGTCGTGCAGGGGACGATCTCGCAGTAGACGTGCATCTCGCGGACAGCGCGGGCGATCAACTGAGTGAACTGGGAACCGAAATCGACGATCAGGATCTGCTCGGTCATTCTCTCGCTCGACGTCGTGGGCGGGGTAAGCCGGAGCTGCCGCTCTAACGATGGTAGTTTGGCGCCTCTTTGGTCACGATTACGTCGTGCACGTGGCTCTCTTGCAAGCCAGCCGGCGTAATGCGGACGAAGCGCGCTTTCTCGCGAAGCTCGCCGATCGTCCGCGCTCCGAGGTAGCCCATACCCGATCGAAGGCCGCCGAGCAACTGGTAAATCACCGACGCGAGCGGACCACGGTACGGGACGCGCCCCTCGATGCCCTCGGGAACGAGCTTCGAGTCGTCGGTCTCATCTTGGAAGTAGCGGTCGCGGCTGCCGGCGCGCATCGCCCCGATCGAGCCCATTCCGCGGTACACTTTGTACGAGCGTCCCTGAAAGATCACCGTATCTCCAGGGCTCTCTTCGGTACCGGCGAAGAGCGAGCCGATCATCACCGCCGATGCGCCGATGGCGAGGGCCTTCACCAGATCGCCCGAGAACTTGATGCCGCCATCGGAGATCACCGGCACGTCGCGCTCGCGCGCCACACTGACGGCGCCCTGGATCGCGCTGATCTGCGGCACGCCGACGCCGGCGATGACGCGCGTGGTACAGATCGACCCGGGACCTACGCCGACTTTGACGCCATCGGCCCCCGCGTCGATCAGCGCCTTTGCGCCATCGGCGGTGGCGACGTTCCCGGCGATCAATTGGCTGCTCGGGAACTCGGTTTTCAACGCGCGCACGGCGTCGAGGACGTTCTTGCTGTGGCCGTGGGCCGAATCGAGGACCAACAGGTCGCAGCCCTTCTCGATCAGGAGCGGCGCGCGTTCGACCCAGTTCGTGCCGACGCCGACCGCCGCCGCGACCAGCAATCGTCCGCGTTCGTCCTTGACGGCGAGGGGATTGCGGGTCCGTTTCTCGATGTCCTTGATCGTGATCAGCCCCGCCAGACGCCCTTTGGCGTCGACGATCAGCAGCTTCTCGATCCGGTTTTGGTGCATCAGCACCTTCGCCTCTTCGTGGGTCGTCCCTTCGGGGGCGGTGATCAGCGCCCGCGTCATCACCGCCTCGACCGGTTGATCGAGGTTGGTCTCGAAGCGAATGTCGCGGTTGGTCAGAATCCCGACGAGCATTCCCCCTTTGACCACGGGAACACCCGAGATGTTGTGGGTCCGCATCAATTCACGCGCGTGCCCCAGAGGTTGGTCCGGCTCGACGGTGATCGGATCGGTGATCATCCCGCTCTCGCTCTTTTTCACGATCTCGACCTCGCGGGCCTGCCGCTCGGGGGTGAGATTCTTGTGAATCACGCCGACGCCGCCCTCGCGGGCGATGGCGATCGCGGTTCCCGCTTCGGTGACGGTGTCCATCGCCGCCGACATCAACGGAATATTCAGCTCGATCCGGCGGGTTATTCGAGTGCGCAGCTCGACGTCGCGAGGAAGGACGTCGCTGTAGTTCGGCAGCAGCAAAACGTCATCAAATGTCAGACTGTCGAATTCGATCGGGTTCTTCATGGCGCCATCGCGGTAGAGTTGGGTAAACTGTGGAATTACTTGAGCCTGTTGTTCGCCGCAGTATAGTTCAGAAGCGTGGCGAATGTAAAGGGCCGGACGACGCCAGAGCGCGGAAAATCAGGGCGTGCCCGATTTCGGTGTTACATTCGCCAGTTTCGCCGTGGCGTTGGCCGATCGTTTGTTGACACCCACGGCGGAAATCCGTATACTCCGCGTCTATTTTGCCGCGTGTCCGCTAGGGGGAGTTCGAGATGAGTGGCGGTAAACAGAAGGACAACGGCGGGCCAGCCGACGCGAGCATCGACCGCGGAGAGTCCCAATCGAATCAGCCCAACGCTGCGCTTGGTCAAACATCGAGCGAGGGCGCTGGCGTGGCATCGGGATCCGCGGAAAACAGCCCGAACAAACCGACCATGCCGAGCGACAGCGCCAAACCGAGCGCCCCGACGGCGTCGAGCGACGGCGCCGAGAGAGCACGCGCGGCGGACGGTTCGGGGACGGGCGCCCCAACGGGCGGTGAGCGCGACGCCGACGATGCGACGGGCGTAACAGCTCACGCGGACACCGCGGCAAAGTCGACCACCGACACCGCGGCGAAGGCGACCACCGACACCGCGGCAAAGTCGACCACCGACA
>JAGQJP010000569.1 GCA_020430585.1 Myxococcales bacterium
CGATCGAAGCGCCCCTTCGAAGCGGTCGAGGCGGCGCGACGATTCCTGCGCTCCACGACGTCGACGGGCGATACGCGCACGATCCTCGACGTCCTGAACCGACATGGTCTACGGCGTGAGGCGGCGGCTCTACTCGACGAGTTGGCCAAGACCAAGAAGATCGACAACGCCGACGCGCGTTGGGTCCGCGACCTCGCAGCGCTACGACTCGCCACCTTGGAGAAGAACGATGCCGCGATCCGGCGTCTCCACGCCCTGCTTCTGCGAGAATCCGGGCGCGACCGGATCAAACACTGGATCGCGTTGGCGCGCTTCTATCTGAGCGCCGACCGGAACCAGCTGGCTCTCGAGGCCGCAGCACGCGTGATGAAAATGGGCGCTCCCAGGGATCTCTCGTCGATCTACGAGCTCGGCGTCCAGGCCCTCGTTCGACTGCGGCGACACGACGATCTCGATCGCTGGAACGAGCGCTTCGTCAAGCGCAGCGAGGATCGGCTGAACGCGTATCAGCTGGTGAGCCGCGTGCTCGCCATGCACCACCTCTCGAAGGACGCGCTACGGTACGGGCACCTCGCGCTGCAGATGCGGCGAAACAACGCGCAGGTGCTGCCCACGCTGATCAACGCTGCGCTCACCCTGCCGCCCGACGACGGCCGACGGGAGCTGGACCGCCTCTCGAGGCTCTCGAGCAATCGCTTCCAGTTCTGGGACGATGTGCTCAATCGCAGCCGCCGCCGCCATCGCTTCGCCTATCTGATCGACGCCTCGCGACGAAAACTCGAGAAGCAGCCCGGCTACACGCTGCAGCTCCTCACATCGGGAGCGACCGCCCTCTTTCGCGGTGATCGAGCGGCCGCCAAGAAACAGTTCACCGAATACATTCGACGCAGCTCCGGGAAGGTCCGGGCCCATCTCGAAGTCGGGATCTACTACACCTGGAGCTTCTATCTCGACGACGCGGAACGCCACTTGCGCCAGTGCCTGAAGCTTCAGCCGAGCGCGATCGAAGGCTGGATCGGGTTGTTCCGCGTTGCCCTGCTCCGCGGCTCCAGCGACGACGCCATCGCCATCGCCAAGCGCGCGGTCGCGGAAATCTCCACTCCGAGCGCGATTCTCGAGCATCTCGTCTCGGTGGTGTTACAGCAGTATCCGGCGCCCGACACACGAGTGTTGACGCAGCTTGCGGCCTTCGGTCGTCGCGCCCCCGAATCCCTGCCAAACCTGGTGTTGAGCGCGCTGCTCCTTGCCCGTGGCGGCGACAAGGCGCAGACCCTCGCGGCCCTTCGGCGCGTCGCACACGGTGATACGTCGCAAGGCCTGTGGTCGCGAGCGATCGCCATCTCGCTGTTGCGGAACAAGCGCATCGAGGCGGGACTTGCCGCCCTCGATCTCTATCTCTCGGGCGGACGCACGCGATACGAGCGCTCGAAACGGCTTCGAGTCTCCGTCGGCACGATCCTGCTCGCCTTGCGTTTGAACGCCGAAACCCTCAGCAATGCCGAGCGCGGCAAGCTGCGCGTCCGGGGCCTCGCACTGATCGAGAGCCTGCGGGGCGCCGATCGCAAGCGCGAGACCCACGTCGTCACGACGGCCGCGATCTACGAGCACGGTGGGCTTCCGTCGAAGGCGATCTGGCTCTTCCGCGGCGCGCTTCGCCAACGCCCGAGCGCGTCGGTGTACTACAACAACTTGGCGTATCTCTTCGCCCGCCGCGGCCACGACCTCGAAGAGGCGCTGCGATTGGTGCGCAAAGCGGCGCGACTCGATCCGAAGAAACGAATGTACTATGACGACACCGAGGGCTGGGTGCTCTTCAAGATGGGCCGCGTGCGCGATGCAAAGGCGCGAATTCTCGGCTCGATGCGGATCATCGACGAGACGATGCAGCTCTCGGACATGGTCGAATACTACTACCACCTCGCGCTGATCGAGCTCAAGCTCGGCAACCGCAAAGCGGCGATCTGGCGCCTTCGCCAAGCGGCCAACGTCGACGGCAGCGGGATCTACGGGTTGCGCTCCCGGGGGATTCTGCTGCGCCTCCTCGGACTGCGCGGCACCCGCGACAAACCTTGACAACCGTAGGCAAACTCGATAGTTTTTTACCGACCGTTGTTCGAGAGCGCGAACCGTGTTACGATACAGATATTCTTTAGTTTACAGCTTTGTCCTGGGGCCCTCTGGAGAGGACGCTGACGCATGACGCAACCGCAGACGCCTAAATCGGCGCGCACCATCCTCTTGATCGAAGATGATCCGGACGCGGCCGAGTACCTGCGCACCTTGCTTCACGTCTACAAGTTTCGCGTGATCGAGGCCAACGGCGGCAAAGAGGGGCTGCGCCTGGCGCGCCAGCAGCGGCCCGACCTGATCATCCTCGATATCATGCTGCCCGACATGGATGGCTTCCAGGTCTGCAATACGCTTCGCAAGACCGAAGAGAGCAAGCAGATCCCGATCATCATCGTCAGCGCTCGGGATCAGGTGCACGACAAGGTCTTCGGCTTCGAGCTCGGAGCCGACGACTACGTGACCAAACCGATCCAGGAGGAGGAGCTGATCGCCCGGGTCGGCGCCAAGATTCGCCGCGCCGAAGAGAACTTCGCCACCAATTTCCTGATCCAGCGCGGCGCGCTGCGCATCGATCTCTACGCCCACAAGGTCTTCGTCAACGAAGAAGAGCTACCGATCAAGACCCTCGAGCTCTATCTACTCAAATATCTGATGGAGAACGAAGGCCTCGTGCTTTCCCGCGCGCAGATCCTCGACAACGTCTGGGGGAACGACTCGAACGTCAATGACCGTACGGTCGATGCGCACATCTATTCACTGCGCAAAAAGCACCGTGTGATCTCGAACGCGATCGAGACCGTCTACGGTGGCGGTTACCGCTTCCGGACACCAGAGACCGAGGGCTGATCCCAACGATTGGCGGGCGCGTGTTTTCCGCCCCGATCCAGCGAGGTACGGGTCGTGTGCCGGCGCATCCGACGAGTGACGCGGCGCGGGAGGGCTACTGCTTCTGGGGGTACTCTTTCTTCTTGCCGAGATTCGGATCGAACTTCTGCTTGGTCTTGGTCAGGCGATCGACGACGTCTTCCTCGCGCTCTTTGGTCTTCGAGGTCAGCTCTTTGACCGTCGAGTTGACGTCGGGGGCGACGACACCGAGGCTCTTGCCGCCGCCGCGGAGGGCCGCCAGATTCTCGTAGACCACGCGGTGGGCGACGATCACCGAGTAAGAGCCGAAGATCTTGCGCTCGTCGCGCAGCCGAACGATCACCTTCTCGCCCCTCCAGGTCAGCGCCCCATCGCGCATCACGGGCTTGCCGAAGAGCTTGGTCAGTCGGGCGAGCATCGCCGCGTAGTGGTCGTCGCTGAAGCCCCAGACCGCCTTGTAGAGTTTGTCGCGGATCGTGAAGTAGTACTTTCGCACCTTCCCGTCGAGCCAGTAGTACATCGCCTCCTGGCTGTTGTGCTTGAAGTCGGCGTTGATCGCGGTGACCTCGTAGCCCGTCTTGGCGCCCTTGAACTCGACATAGTCCTTGGCGACGCGCTTCAAGAGGTTGTCGCGCTCCTCGATCAACGAATCGCGGACCATCGCATCGACGACCGATTCCATCTTCTTGGTGTAGCGCGCCTCGATCATCGCCTTGAGGTAACGATAGGTTCGCGTTCGATCGGCGCCGATCGGCATCCGCGCGAGCTCGGCATCGTAGCGCGAGATGTTGAGCTTCGAGAGCACGACGTGAGTTACTCTGCTCTTCTTGCGGCGCCGCTTCTTGCGTTTCTTCTTCGCGAAGAGATCGCCTCCGAGCGTCACGAGCGCGATGAACGCCAACAGTATCACCAGGATCACAGATCGTCTGTTCATGGTTCCCTCCCTTATCGGCACCCGGCAACGCTCAGCTTTGCCGAATGAACAGCCCCCCGCGACGACGCCCACGCTCGTCGACGGCTCGTCGCAAGCGCGGACAGTCTGCATCGATGTGCAGCGAGTGGTCGTAGGTGATCTCTTCACCCGGCTTCAAGACGAAGCCGCGTTCGATCAGCACGACCGCGCCCGCGTCCCCGAGCCGCCGCGGCCGTAAGCGGTATCCGCGACCGGCCCAGGCAACACAGAGCCCGTCGCCCGCCCATCCGACAAAGGATACCGTCGAAACGCTTGAACGTAAAGGTTTTCCGGATGTGACATGCATCGAGCGCAGCTCGAGCCGCGCCCCCGGCTGCAGCGCGATCGGCTCTGTCGAGGTTTTCAGGTTCGCCACCGTCGTACGCATCGTGACGTGAAAGTCGTCGTCGTGCAGCGCATAGGTGTGCACCACCTTGATCCGCTTGTCTTGGCGCAAGAGCCCGTAGAGCTTGATTTTGCGGTCCTGGA
>JAGQJP010000570.1 GCA_020430585.1 Myxococcales bacterium
AAAGATGCGAACCTGGACGACGAGGCGCGCCGCGTCGACATCACCGTCGCGACCTATCGGCTCGCATCGGAGGGCAACTGATGGGGCGTAAACTCCTCCTGATCGGCGGCTACTCGGCGGCGTTCACGCTGTTTCTGGTGGTCTTCATGGTGCTCAATTTGCCCGTCGAGCGTTTGCGCGACTGGATCGAGGTCTACGCCCGCAACCGGATGGGGCTCGACCTGACGATCGGTGCGATCGACCAGGGCTTCGTGACGCACACCCTCAAGAACGTCAAGATCAAGCTGCCGTCGCGCTACAAGCCCGATCCCTCCGTCGATGCGGCGATCACGCGGCAGCTCAAGGCGCCCAAGCACATCGCGATGAAGCGCATCTCGATTCGAGTCGGTCTGGCCCAAGCTCTGCGACGTCGGCCAGATGTCGCCTTCGAGATCGGCTTTCTCCGCGGAGAGCTGACGGGCGGTCGCTTCCGGCTGCTCAAGGGGCGCGGCTACGAGTTCAAGATCGGTCAGCTGCGCAACCTGAGCCTGACCGAGCTGCCGATTCTCGACTGGTATCTCAAGGGGATCATTCGCGGCACCCTCGGCGGGCACATCGACTTCAAGAACCCGGGCTCCTGGGCCAAGGTCAACGCGTCGGTCCTGTTGCGGATCAAGAACGCATACGTGCGGTTCGCCAAGCTGAAGATCGGCGAGAACGATCTGCCGTTACGCGACGCGTTTCTCGGCACCTGCACGATCCAGGCCGAGACGATGACCAAGTTGCAGGCGAAGATCCGCCGCGGTCGGCGCTATGCCAACGATCTGGTGCTGGTCTTCAAGAAGGTCAACTGCGACGGCGACGACGTCGAGGTTCGCGTCGAGCAGCCATCGTACATCGAGTTCCGTGAGCCGCTGCGGATGTCGCAGATCAACCTGACGTTGCAGATCGGCTTCGGCAAGAACCCGGAGTTTCTCAAGAAGAATACCGAGGTCAAGCTCTTCAGCCAATCCAGGCAGTACCGCCGCACGTTCTTCTCGGGCGACTTCTTTGGGCTCAACATCTACGGCTATCTCTTCAAACCGCGCTTCCGCCTGAGACGACCGCGAATTCGTGGGGTTTCGACCAAGACGAGTGGTCGGCGACCGCCGCTGCGGCGCACGATTCGGAACCGTCCGGTGAGCCGAACGCCCGGGTCTCCGCGTCCGACGGTCACGGGGTCTCATACCTTCAAGCCCGTTTCGCCGTTGCGCGGTCGACATCTGCGCAAGCCCCCGCCGCCGATCGGCAAGATCCCGCTGCTGCACCGCAGGGATCGGCTCAAGCTCGGGGATCGTCGGCCGCGTCGACGACCGTCGCGGTTTCGTCGGGTCGAGCCGCCAGACGATGACCGACCCGAGGAACCGCGGGATCCGTCGGACCCGCGCCGAAAGCGCGATCCCGACGACTTCGAGGAGTAGGGCGGGGTCGCACCCGACGCTGATCATGGATCTTTTCGTCCCATCGGTGGTATAGTGATTCTAGCTCTGCGCCCCTGCGACTGGCGAAGTGGTAGGCCACAGTACGGATTGGAGGCTTCCGCGTCTTGGACGTTCCTTTATCGACCGCGTTTACAGTAGGTGCGATCGTCCTACTGGTGGTTCTCTCCGCCATGTTCTCCGCCGCCGAGACCGCGATCCAGAGTCTGAGCGCCGCACGCGTTCGCTTCCTCTCCGAACAGGGTAAGACGGCGAAACTACTGAAGCTCTGGCCCAAGCAGCGGCTGCGCGTGCTGACGACGATCCTGATCGGCAACAACCTCGTGAACATCACCGCCACCGCGTTGGCGACGGATTTCGTCCACACCCAGATCGGTGGCGGTTGGGCGCTCTCGGCGGCGATCGGCGTGATGACGTTCCTAATCCTGACCTTCGGGGAGATCGTCCCCAAGAGCTACGCGATCGGCAGCGCCGAGACCTACGTCAAATGGGCGCTGCCGTTGCTGACACCGTTTTACTGGTTCACGCTACCCTTCACGATCGTGATGACGAAGCTGACGCGCGTCGTGATCGGCGCCTTCGGTGGAAGCCCCGTCTTCAAGACCCACCCGCTCACCGAAGAGGAGTTTCGCTTTCTGCTGGCCCAGGGTTCGAACCTCGACGCGCGAAAGGGCGAAATGCTCTCGTCGATCTTCGAGTTCCACGAGTCGATGGTCAAAGAGATCATGATTCCCCGTACCGATGTGAAGGCCCTCGACGTCGACGCGGACAACGCCCAGTTGCTCCAGGCGATCGCCGACGACATGTTCAGCCGCTATCCGGTGTACGAGGACAATATCGACAATATCATCGGCGTGTTCAACGTCAAAGATCTGTTGCAATACCTGAACGAGCACGAGCTCGACAGCTTCAAGCTCCGCAAGTTCCTGCGCCGCCCCTACTTCGTTCCCGAGACGAAGAAGATCTCGGAGCTCTTCCGCGAGCTTCAGCGGCGCAAGTTCCACATCGCGATCGCCGTCGACGAGTTTGGCGGCACCGCCGGGATCGTCACGATGGAGGACATCATCGAGGAGATTTTCGGCGAGATCTACGACGAGTTCG
>JAGQJP010000571.1 GCA_020430585.1 Myxococcales bacterium
AACCGTGGGTGAGACTCGAGCCCCTCGGCACGGGCGGCGGGCAACAGGCGCGGCAGCCATTGCCCGTAGAATACGCTCGCCGCAGAGCCGAGGCGCTCGGCCTGCGCGACCAACGGCTCCGAGAGACACTCGGCGGCCCAGCCCAGTTGTCGCTCGTCGTAGCTCGAGGTGAGAAGCGCCCTGGCACAGCGCGCGGCGCCATTGGTCGGCATGTAGGCCCGAGCCCCCTGCCGCAACCGCCGCTGCTCCGTTGGATCGAGAGCGCGTTCCACCAGACGCCGCAGCGCGAGACCATCGTCGACGTCCCGAATGCGGATCGCCGCACCCAGCGCGGCCAGCGCATCGATCCGCGCCGCCTGGTCGTCGGCGATCTTCTCCTGGGCGAAGAGCAGCGAGGGGACACCGAAGAGCATCAGCTCGTGGACCGTGTTGTATCCTCCCGCCGAGATCGCGGCGTCGCAGCCGGGAAAGTAGCGCGCCACGTTGGGCCCGCTCGACCAGGTCAACCGCGGGCCGCCCAGCTGCCGACCGCGATAGAGCGGCCCGGCGCCGACCAATAGGTGGAGCCCCTCGACCGACTCGAGGGCGCTGACGAAGTGGCGCACGATCCGCTCGCTCTCGGGGTCTCCCCCGCCGCCCGCGCTCACGTAGAGCAGCTTGTCACCCTCTGGAACGCCGAGCTCGGCGCGCGCCGTCTCGCGATCGAGGGCGTCGTGTCGATCGAAGCCGACGACCTCGCCACAGCAACACAGCGGCGTGGCGACACCGTCGTGTGCGACCGGCGCCGCCTCGGGCCGGTGGGGCACGGCGAGGACGTCGTAGAGCCGCAACGCCGCCGAGAACGTGGGACGCCGCGCGAACTCGGGCTTGACGTGCCGAAAGATGAAGCCTTTTCGAAACGGACCGTCGAGGATTTGGAACAATTCGTTGAAGCTCCCTGCGGGGAAGGTGTCGACGACGAGCAGATCCGGGCGGAAGGTGCCGAGCACCTGCCAGATGAAGGCCTTGGAGAGCCGACGGTACTCCAAGGGATCGAAGTCGTTCTGTTTGACCAGCGTCTTGCTCGGGATCTTGTAGGCGAGAAATCCGTTCTGCGCCAAAACGTTGGTCGCTTCCGTCGAGGTCAGGAACAGGACCTCGGGCGCGCGCCCTTCGATGAACGTCACGTAGCGCTTGATCCAGCGCGCGACGGCCATCAGCCGCGTGACGTGCCCGAGCCCCGAGCCATTGACGGCGTAACAGACGATGCGTTTCAGCTGTGCCATCGAGTCCTCGTTTGATCGCGCCCGTGCGCGCTCAGTACGCGTCGACGCCACGCCGCGCCGAGCGAGCGCCAGCGAATTCGCGGTCTTGTGCGGGGGAAGCGGCGCTCTCGCTCAGGAGGCGTCCGAGAGCCCCGCCTCGTCCGACCCTGCGATCATCTCCTCGGCTAGCGCGTCCGCCGCCAGATCGACGCCATCGGGATCGTCTGGCGCCAGAGGCAGCGTCCAGTCGGGGTGCTGCTCGGTGAAGACGCGCACCTCGTAGAGGTCGTTGCCCCGCATCCCATCGGTGATCAGCATCCACCAGAGAAAGTCGTTCGACAGCGAGCCGTGATCGTAGCGATCGAAGTCGCTGACCCGCGTGCGCACCTTGTCCAACGAGGCGACGCGCTTGTCCCACTTCTTGCGTTGCAGGGTCTCGAGCTTGTTCACCGCCTCTGCCGAAGCGCGGTACCCTGGCCCGTACTTCGCGATCTTGCGTTCGGTCTTGGCGATCGTCCGATCGAGCTTGCGCAGCTGCTGCTCGAGCTGCTGCACGACGGAGTCGACGCGCACGACGCGAAGCTCCCGGAGATACTGGCTCTGCTTCTGCAAGCCCGTGAGCTTCTTCATCGCGGCGTCGAGATTGGGGTCGCCCTCGGCGATCTCGAGGCGCAGATCGCTCGGACAGGCGTCGAGATGCGCGGCGATCGCCTCCTCGAGCGTCGTCACCATCTGCCGATGCAGCACGTCGGGTTGCCGGACGAGCTGATCGTAGCGCTGTCTTTTGGCGGAGAGCGCGTCGAGGCGTGCGCCGAGGCCGTCGTAAGCCTCTTTCACGCTGTCCGCCGACGTGCGCAGCTTCAGATAGGCCTCGCGCAGCTCGTCGAGGTTTTCGAAGGTGCGCCCGAGCGCGGGCTCGACCTCGTCCATCCAGAACGAGCCCGCGCGCCAGTCGAGGAACTTCTGGAACAGCCCGGGGTCGTACGTCGGCTCGAAGAACCCGTCGGCCTGCAGCTCGTCGAACCACTTCGAGTCTTCCCAGCGGCGACGCTCGGCGCTCATCTGCTCGTGCGGTCCACGCAGCTCTTCGCGCTCGTCGGTCACCGCGGAGTGGTGATGCTCGTAGTGTTCGACCTCGGGATCGCCCGCCAGCTGGGCTCGCTCCCGCTCGCAGGCGGCGATCTCCTCGTCGGTGCGCCGTTTTACGGCGACGAGACCGGGGCAGCGCAACCGCGTCTCGAGCGCACGGAGAGAATCGTCGTCGAGATCGGCGAGAAGGTAGGCCTGCAGATCGCTCATCGCGCGCTCGCGAAGCGCCGACAGCCGCGCCGCGTCGATCTCGAAGGA
>JAGQJP010000572.1 GCA_020430585.1 Myxococcales bacterium
AGGGCGAAGCGCTCGACGTAGGCCTCGAAGTACTCTTTGATCTGCGAGTGGTGCGGATAGTCGGGGTAGGACTCGGGCATCGGAAAGTCCGAATACGCCATCGTCTTCTTCGAGGTGTTGATGTGCAGCGAGCGGTAGGCGGCGGACATCTGGTTGTCGTTCTGATAGCACCAGTTTCCGCCGATCTGCGAGCCCGCCTCGTAACAGTCGACCTCGACGCCGCTCTGGCGCAGCACCTTCACCGCTGCGATCCCCGACGATCCGGCCCCGATCACACAGGCTCGCGCCCTGCTCATCTTCGCTCTCCTCGTCGCGTTGGCGTCACTTCGCGGTCGGGCGGTACCAGATCGGCGACGACCAGGCGCGCTGTTGCACGGTCTCTTTGACACGCGGATTGCTGCAACCCGGCGGCAACGGTTGCTGCATCGCCTCGAGGATGTTGCACTGCATCATGCTCCAGCGGCAGGTCGGGTTCTCGACGACGCGAACATAGTAGAACGCCGTCTCGCTCGGCTCGAAATCGGGATCACTCCAGACGGTGCAGAGCGTCTCGGCACCGTCACCCAATTTCGCACAGCTCTTGAGGTCGACCGAGGCGCCGTTGTTCGGATCGCCCGCAACCTCGTAGACCCTCTCATACGCTCGGCCGTCGCTGGCGACCCAGCCCTTGATGATCTGAACCCGCTGTAGCTTGGTTCCGGGGTACATCGTCGTCCCCGCGTCCCACTCGGCCTTGATGAAGAAGGTTGGCGCCCCGATCGTCGGCGGCTTCGCCGCAAGGTACGAGCCCATCGGCACTCCCTTCTCGTAGGCCGTGGCGATCGCGTTTGGGTCGCTGCAGAGCGTGGTCGGTAAGCCCCAGCCGGCGAAGAAGCGCAGCCGAATGCGAGGGCCGCTGGTGGCGTAGACCTCTTTGCTGCGCAGCGCATCGAAGATCGCGTCCCGCGTGTTCTCTGTCGCCCAGACGGCGGTCAGGCCGCCCGGGTTGTTGATCAGCGCATCGTGGGTGATCGTCCCCTCGCCGAGACGCTTTTCGGGCGTGTCGTCGACGACGCCGACGTGACCTGGAAAATCCTCGCTGCGGACGTGCCCGGGCGTGCCGTTGTGGCTGTCGGTCGAGGCGATGATCCCGAGGGCGTATGGGTTGACGCCGATCCGCTGCTCTTCCAGGAGCCCGGTCTTGAGCACGTTGCGCACGAAATCGAGGCGATGGGAGCAGCCCCACAGGCGCATCCCGCCCGTGCCGGGCTCGTCGCCGCAGTCTTCGGAGTCGTCGGGGCGCAGCTTCTCGAAGTAGCAGAGCGGGTCCTCCTCGGCGTCGAAGCCCGACAGGCCGTTGCGACACTCGGAGTCGCCTTTGTGCTGGAAGATCTCGACGAGCGGCTCCATCGTGATCCGCAGCTTCGCCTGCTCGGCCTCCTCCTCCAGCGTTCGAGCGCCCGGGTAAACGGGCAGGAACAGGTTCCCGTTGGAGAGGTTCGGGTTGTGGGGCACGATCAGCACATCGCAGCCCGTACCCGCGTCGAGGCATGCCTCCTTGAGCTTTCGCCAGAGCTCGGGTGGCGTCGCCGCGTCGACGTAGCCGATCGGCAGATCCGGCACGTGGGCGTTGCGGAAGAAGACATTCCGATGCATGTTCGAGATGTTCAGGGTGTTGGTGTACTCGTAGCCGATGAAGGTCGTGAACGAGCAGCGCTTCGTCCGATCGTAGTGGCGCTCGGCGGCCTCCTGGATCTGCTTCCAACGAATCCGCGCCGCCGCTTCGCATCCGCGGCCGTCCTCACCGCAGAGCGCCTTCTCGTGGCGCGGCACCTCGAGCGCGAGGAGCAGGCCGAAGCTGAAGGCGCCGTTGATGTCCGGATTGCGATAGTCGATGCAGAACTGGCTCTCGTAGCGATCGGAAGCGGGCTCGGAGCAGAGATAGATCTCGCCGAGGAATTCGGCGTGGTCGGTGAGCCCGACGAAGTCGAGGGGGCGGTCGATCCGCACCTCCCGCGTACCGAACGTCATCGTCGGGTCTAGCGGCGGGAGCAACACCGATCCGCCCTTGGCGAAGTCGTAGGCGTCATCGGGGGTGAGCACGTTCTGATAGTTCCGGGCGTCGAAGGAGAAGCCCGTGTGGACGTGGAGATCGCCGAAGAGGAGCCGCTTGGTCGGCGACGAGAGCGTGCAGGGCTCGCGTTCGGAGTTCTCGATCACATGCGCGGCGGGCTG
This sequence comes from Myxococcales bacterium, assembly GCA_020430585.1. GTDB lineage: Bacteria > Myxococcota_A > UBA9042 > JAGQJP01 > JAGQJP01 > JAGQJP01. The sequence continues at coordinate 2,215 of JAGQJP010000572.1, forward strand.
CGGCTTGTCGCAGCCGACGGCGACCGACAAGAGCAGGACGAGGGCGATGATCGCCCCGTGAAGCTTGGACCTTCGGTTCACACTACCCTCGAGCGTTGGATTGGCGCGCGGCGCGCGCGGTGTACGCCGATCTATAGCCAATCCAGCGGCGAAAGGCAACCGGATCGAGCGGCCCTTCACGCCGCTTTCACTTTGAATCGAAGCGACGAGTATGCTAAAGAGTGGACTTCGGTTCGTGCAGATTCTCCGATGGGGGTAACCACCATGTCACGCGTCCTCTTGGCGACGATGCTCGCCACCATTCTGATGCTCGCGGCGGCCTGCGACCGTCCCGTGAAACCCGGCCTGAACGGCACGAGCGACGCCACGGGCGACGTCGGCCCAGACACCTCGACCGGCCCCGACGGCGTGGACGAGGTCCCGGATGCCGACACGACGACCAGCGCCGATGCGGATGACGACGCCACTGGCGACAGCGCGAGCGTCGACAGCGCCGACGGCGACGGGCTCGCCCCCGACACGAAGGGCTTGCCAGAAGGCGACGACGACAACGATGGCGTCAAGAACGCCAAAGAGAAAGAGCTCGGGACCGATCCCGACAACCCCGACAGCGACGGCGACGGCTTCTGGGACGGCTGGGAGGTCAACGTCGGCACCGATCCGAAGGACAAGAACAGCCACCCCGAGTACGCCCTACCGCCGGGCAAGCCGCTCCTGCTGCAGCTCAAGCGGATCGTGCTGCCGACGACGCTGGGAGCGATCATCCCCGCCGGTCAGCTCGATCGCGTACCGCCGATCTTTCTGTTCGTCGACGGCCTGACCGACGGCCAGAACGACAACGTCAACCTCGACGGCGGCATTGGCACCATCGTCTCCAACGGCCCCGACGACGTGGCGGGGACCGAGGACGATCTCTTCGGCCTGCGCTCGACCTCCTTCAACCAACAGACGGGGAACCTGCTGATCTCGCTCACCGGGACGGTGCAGAACTTCGAGCTCGGCACCGCACCGAACGAGATCAGCGTCGACCTCTCGTCGGTCTCGACCTTGACCAAGGGTATCGTGCTCACCGTCTCGAACGCGACGATCACGGGGACCTTCAACTCGGACTTCAGCGTCCTCTCAAACGGAATCCTCAAGGGCGAGCTGACCCTGGACACGATCAAGGACATCCTCTCGAAGATCACGATCAGCATTCCGCTGACACCCGCGCAGATCCTCGCCCTCCTCGACCCGGACAAGAACGGGATCGTCGAGGCGGAGTTCGAGATCGTGGGACGCACCGCCGACGTCGTCGGCGTCGTCGTCGTCGAGGACGAAAAGCTCCCGGAAAAACGCGAGCCCGGGGTCTGCTGCCCCGACGGATTGAGCATCGGCGACCCGATCGATAGCGCGCTGGTCGTGCAAGACCAGGGGATCCAGGACGACGAAGAGGAGCTGGCTCCGCAGTTCGTCGACGCGCTCTTGACCGACCCCGAGGTCGACCTCGTCGCCACGATGCGCGTCAAGGACGGCCAGAAGCACTACTACGTCTATGCGATGCGCAACAAAGACGGCGTGCCGACACGGATGGAGATCGAATACATCCGCGAGCGCAAGGACGGCAAACAGAGCTTCACGATCCTCAACACCGTGGGCGACAACCCCCTGGCGCTCTTCGGCGATCCCCAGTCGATCCCCGTGGTGGTCCGGATGGGGACGATCGACGAGGAGCTCTCGCTGGGCTCGAACCCCTTCAACACGACCTACCCCGACGAGGGCTATCTCACGCCGGACGACCCACGCCTCTCCTTCGTCGAGTCGGAACAGATGAGCTACCCCTTCGCCTACGAGCGACTCGCCGCGGTCTTCGACGACCCGCGGGCGCCCGACATGATCGTCGTGCCCCGAGCCTACGTCCAGAGCTTCAGCACCCACGGTAGTCTCGATTCGCCGCAATCGCGCTCGCCACTGATCGTCGTCGGCAAGGGGATCAAGAGCGCGACGAGCTATCTACCCCAAACGGGCGATGGCTTCGAGATTAAGAACCTGCCGGACGGAACGCCCTCGCTGTTCCTGAATACGACGGTGCGCCAGGTCGATGTCGCCCCGACCATCGGCGCCGCCCTCAAGCTGCAGAAGATCGTCGGCGTCAATGAGCACGGCTTCCTCTCGGACCAGAACTACCTCGCCTGGCAAGACGGCCACCCGCTGCTCGAGCTCTTCTTGCAGAACCCCGAGCTGGCGAACGACCCGCCGAAGTACGCGGTGATCATCATCAACGATGGCTTGACCAACAACGAGCTGGTTCATCAGGTGTTGAACAAGGAGTACGACGTCCCGGGG
>JAGQJP010000573.1 GCA_020430585.1 Myxococcales bacterium
CACGTACCAGAGCTGGCTCCACTGGCGCAAAGCGATCGTCGCCCACTCCGACGCGATTGACTGCGAGTTGGTCGCAGCGCTCTGCGAAAAAACCTGGCGCAACTGTCAGATCGCCCTTTTGGCCCGGGCCGCGGCGATCTGTACCGCCGAGACATGCCCCGACGCCGAGCAGCGCGAAGCCGCGTTGAGCGGTTGTCTCGCGCTCTGGAACGAAGCGTGGGAGCTCTCGCTCAAGCGCGGCGAGCTGCTCTGCAAAGAGGCAAACCCGAGCCACCCGAAGCGGGCGGACTACAGCCTCTATCTCAATCGTCGCGAGCCCCTGCACAACATCCCGCCCTATCGCTTCATGGCGATCCGCCGTGGGGCCGAAGAGGGGGTGATCGACCTGGGCACCGTGCTGCCGAAAAACGACATCAAGAAGCTGTTCAAGGGGCGCGATTGGCTGGCGAGCGTTCCGGCGTGGCGAGACGACGCCGAGCGCGCGTCCAACGAGCTCGTTCTCGACATGTTGCCCTCGGCGCTGCTCGAGCACTTCGACAACGAGATGCGGACCCAGGCCCACGACGCGGCGATCCAACGCTATCTCGAGCTATTGGTCTCGTCCCCGCTACAGACAACGGTCTGCGGAGCGGTCTACGTCGGCTCGCTCAACCGCGACGTCGGGCTCGCCGTCGTCGGCCAGGACAAGACGGTGCGCCTCGGCAAGACCCTCGATCCGAAAGAGATGTCGATCGATGGGATCGTCGAAGAGCTGCGCCGCTTTCAGGTGCGTCAGGTGGCGATGCCCGAATCGGCGATGGCGAGCCACCGCTTGGCGACGCTCAAGCGTGGGCTCGAAACCGCTGGCTTCGAAGTGATCGACGTGCCGACGAACGCGATCGTCGTTGCCCGCGCACCCCAGCTCGAGGCAGACCCCGAGCTGCGAAGCGAGATCGCCTCGGCGATCACGATCGCCCGACGGGCGATGTTCCCCTTCGAGAGTTGGGCCGAGCTCGATCCGATCGCCCTCGGCCTCGCCGAATATCCCCAAGCTCTCGACGAAGAACACCTGCGCGCCGAGATGATCGAGATTCGCGACTTTCTCGAGAGCTCGCTCCTCGGCGGTGATCCCGATCCGCGAGCGGCCGGGATGCGCCCGGGAATCAAGCCGGGCAATCTGAAGAACCTCAACCCGATGGTCAACGAGCTCTCGGACCTGCGGCCGGGGATGATGGTCGACGGCGTCGTGACCAACGTCTCGGATTTCGGCGCGTTCGTCTCGATCGGACTCGATCGGGAAGCGCTGGTCCACATCTCCGAGCTCTCGGACGAGTTCGTCAAGTCACCGAGCGACGTCGTCCAGGTGGGCCAGCGCGTCCAGGCGCGGGTGATCAACGTCGACTTGGTGAAGAAGCGGATCTCGCTGAGCCTCAAGAGCGGCACGGGCGCGCCGAAGCCAAAGTCTTCGAGCGGCGGCGGGAAGCCGTCGACGAGCATGCCCCACGCTTCGAAGAAGCCGTCGTCGAATCAGAAACCGGCGAACGCTCCGCCAGGATCGCGCTCCGCCGCGCTCTCCGCGCTCGAGAATCTGTTCAAGAAGTAGGCGCCTTCACTTCTTCTGCTCGGCGTTCCACCAGCGCACCCAGGCGTCGCGATCGCTGCCGTGGTCGACGCCCGAGAGCTTCTTCAGGCTGGCGATGATCCCGTCGTAGAGTTGTCCGTTCCGCGGGTCGAGCGCCTTGAGGAGGTAGGGAATCGCGTCGCGATGGCCGATGATGCCGAGCGTCTGGACCGCCTTGTTCTGCAGATAGCTCTCGCGGTCGGCGATCAGCTTGGCGAGCGGCACCACGCAGCGAATATCGCGGCTGATGCGGCAGGCGTGAACCGCCGCGTTGCGCACGATCTGCTCGGCGTCGCCGAGCCGCGCGATGATCGGCGGTAGCTGGCTCGGGCGGACGCCGATCCGCATCAGGGCGTCGATCGCCTCTTTTCGCGTGGCCGCGTGCCGATTCGCGAGCAACCCGAGGAGCGGAACGACCGCCCTCTCGACCCGCAGATAGCCCAGAGCGCGGATCACGTGCACGCGAAACTCGCCGTTGGGGCTGGAGAGCGCTGCCAAGAGCGCCTCCTGTGCACCCGGGGCGCGAAGCGCGATCAGCGCGTCGACGGCGGCGCGGCGCACGGCGATCACCTTGTCCTTCAGCAGGCCGATCAACGCCGTCACCGCACGACGCTCGCGCAGGCTGCCCATCACGCGGGCCGCGTCGGCGCGGACGTTGGCGTTCACATCGCTCAACATCTCGATCAGCTTGAAGCGCGCCTTCGGATCTTGGAAGCGGAGCGCCCCCCGTACGACCATCGCGCGTATGCGCCAATCGCGGTCGCTCAAGAGGCCGAGCAACATCTTGTCTCGCTCGGGGTGCTGCAACAGCATCAACGCCAGCACGCCTTTTCGCCGGGTCGCGTAGCTGTCGGAGCCCAGCTGCGTGCGAATCCGCTCGATGCCGCTCGCCTCGTCATCGGCGCGGGCGGTAGGGGGGTCGGCGAACGAGAAGCAGAAACAGAAAAAGAGGAGGATGACGTGCCTCGGTCTCATCTCAGACACCGATGACGTAGATCCATCCGAGACCCGCGTCGTCGGCGAGGTGCATCGAGAGACCCTCGATATTCTTCAGCTCGAATGGGGCGATCTCTTCGCGCTTGAGCTTGGCCTTGCTCGCCTTCTCGCCGCGCAGGTACTCGACCTCGACGCTCTCGCCGACGGGGCCGCGCAGACGCCGCGCGAGCTGAAGCAGCCCGAGGGACTGGACCGGCTCGCCATCCACCGAGAGGAGACGATCGTTGATTTGGAGCTTCGCCTTTTCGGCGGGCCCGCCCGCCGCGAGCTTCGAGACCGAGAACTCTCCATGGTGCTCCGAGACGAGGATCCCGACCCCGGCAAACTTACGATTCAACAGGGTGTCGTTCAGCGCGGCGAGGACGTCGGGATCGGTCAACTTCGAACCGTGGCGGCCCGTCTGGACCATCATCTGCGCCGCCTTGGCAAACAGCGCTTCGAGGTCGATTCCCGGAAACGCCTCGGGAAGCCACTTGAGCATGATCCGCTCGAAGTCCGCCCGAGTAAACTCCGTCGTCGCCCAACCTTCATCGCGGGCGAGGAATTTCAGCGGATCGAGGCCGAGGGGCGGCGTCGGGATCAGCGAAAATTTGTCCTTCTTGTCGATCTTGAACGGATCGCCCGCGTAGAGCGAGGGGTCGCCCTTGTCGGTGATCGCGAACATCGACGGTTCGAGCGCGTACAGCGCCGAGATCGCCGCGTTCAGCCAACACTCTTTCATATTCGCCTCGAGCCCCTTGAGATACGCCTCGAGGGCGTCGAGGAGATCCATGTCGAAGGGATGACCGCCGAACATATCCCGATTGGGCTGGATGTCGCGCGTCGCCTCCGCATCTTCTTCGGCTTGTCCGGGCCCGATCGTGCCTTTCTGACCCCCTTTGACCATGTTCGCGGGATCGTGCGCCCAGCGAGGCTTCAGGACGCGGAAGCGAAGATGCACGGGAATTTGACTCATGCGGGTCTCCTTCGAGAGAGATTTGGGAATCCTTCCATTTGTACCGCTGGCGCTGGCGACTTGTCAACCGACGACAGCGGGAAGACGGCCCGGCGGCGAACTAATCGAACGTTCAAACTGACATGTCAGTCATTTGCGATTGAACCGACGCGACGCATCTGCTAGAATCGCGCGCTTGTTGGACCTTCCGGGGGAAGAGGACGATGCACACACTCAAATCCACGATTTTCTTGACGTTGTTTCTCGCGCTCTGCGCCCTCACGCAGCTCGATTGCGCCAAAAACAACAACGCCACCGCCGGCGACACCAACGGCCAGACGCTCGGTGACGGGCAGAACACGACGACCGGCAGCGACGCCGACGGCGTCACGGGCGGCAGCGAAGACCTCCCGGTGATCGGCGAGAAGGATCTCGCCGAGTCCCCCGACACGAGCTCGAGCGATCCCGACACCAAGGGTGGCGAAGACACAACACAGGTCGACGACACCGAGGGCTCGGACGGCAACCTCGGAAGCCCGGACACGGGGGTCAATCCCGAGTGCGAGGTCGGCACGATCGTCGGCGCGGTCTGCGCGCCGAACGGCTCGACGCTGCTCAACGGAGCCGAGGTTCGCGTCGAGACGACGGACTGCAAGGGCACCCCGGTTACCCTCAAAGCGATCTCGGGCAGCAACGGCCTCTACGAGCTCAGCGGCGTGCCGATCGGGTCCCAGACCGTGGTCGTCAACATGGGCTCCTTCGAGCGCGAGATCGAGGTCACCGTCGAGACGAACAAGACCGTCGACATCACCTCGTTCGGTACCAAGGGTTGTTTCCAGACGAGCAATCCGAAGACGAAGCTCGCGGTAATCACGGGTGATCACGACCACATCGAGACCGTGCTCGGTTCCCTCGGCCTCGAGTACGACACCTACGACGGCGTCAACTCCGAGGCGGGGAAAGAGCTGCTCAAAGACGAAGCGAAGCTCTTGAGCTACGACGTCGTCTTCATCAACTGCAACGTCGACAGCAACACCAAGGTCTGGCCGATCACGCCAATCGGTGTCTCGAACGCCGAGCGGGACAAGATGGTCGCCAACCTCGTCAAGTTCACCGCCAAGGGCGGCAGCCTCTACGTCTCGGACTGGATGTGGATCATCATCGACGACACCTGGCCCGGGCGGATCAACTGGATCAACGCCGCCTGGCCCGCCTCGGGCTACGAGGGCACGATCCAGGCGACGGTCACCGACTCGCTGTTCCAGACGTTTCTCGGCAAGGACAAGGTCTCGATCACCTACAACGAGTCGTCGTGGGTCGTGATGACGGGCGTCGGCGCCAACGTCTCGGTGCACCTGCGCGGCGACGTGAAATCGGGTGACGGCGACGTGAAGAACGCGCCACTGTTGGTCTCGTTCAAGACCGAGGGTGGGGGAACGGTGATCTTCACGACCTTCCACCACGACAAGATCGGCTCGCCCGGGAGCTTGACCAGCCCCGACATGACGGCGATCACCCAGTACTTGATCTTCCAGCTCTGAGGCCGCTCGATGCTCTACTATCGCGCGCCCCTCGGCTCGATCGAGGTGATCAGCGGCTGCATGTTCAGCGGCAAGTCCGAAGAGCTGATCCGCCGCCTGCGACGGGCGCAGATCGCCCGCCAGCGCGTGCAGATCTTCAAACCCGAGATCGACAAGCGCTACTCCGACGACGAGATCGTCAGCCACTCGGAGCAGAAGTTGAAGGCGATCGTCGTCAAGGACACGGCGCAGTTGCTGTCGATGCTCGACCACCGCAGCGAGGTCGTCGGAATCGACGAGGTGCAGTTCTTCGACGAGAAGGTGGTACAGGCGTGCAAACGCCTGGCCGATCTCGGTCGACGCGTCGTCGTGGCCGGGCTCGACATGGACTACCAGGGACAGCCCTTCTCGAACACCCGCGATTTAATGGCGATAGCTGAATCGGTGACGAAGAATCTGGC
>JAGQJP010000574.1 GCA_020430585.1 Myxococcales bacterium
CGTACGCTTCGCTTTCGACTACATTCAGCGCCACGGGCGTCGCAAGCTGTCGGTGATCCACAAAGCAAACATCATGAAGGTCGCCGACGGTCTGTTCCTCGAGGCCGCGCGACGGGTGCGCCCCGAGTTTCCGGCGATCGATTACGAAGAGCTGATCGTGGACAACACGGCGATGCAGCTGATGAGCAACCCCTATCGCTTCGACGTCCTGCTCTTGCCCAATCTCTACGGCGACATCCTCTCCGATCTGGCGGGCGGCCTCGCGGGCGGCTGGGGAACGGTCCCCTCGGTCAGCGTCAACCGCGAGCTGGCGGTCTTCGAGTCGATCCACGGCGCCTCGCCGGAGCTCGTCGGCACACCTTGGGTCAACCCGCTCTCGCTTCTGACCTCGGCAGTGATGATGTTGCGCTACCTCGGTGAGGTTGGCGCGGCAAACCGCATCGAAGAGGCGATACACGACGTGATCGGCGTGGGCGGCGTCCGCACGCCCGACATGGGCGGCGAGGCGACGACGGATCAGATCGTCGACGCCCTCTGCGCGGCGTTGAGCTGAGATGAAGCCCTTTCGCTACTGCCCACACTGCGCCACAGAGCTCTCTGTGCGTCATGATGGCGAGCGAGAGCGCTTGAGCTGTGCGGCGTGCGGTTTCGTGCACTACGACAACCCGACACCCGTCGTCGCCGCCGTCGTCGAGCACGAGGGGCGTGTGATCCTGGTGCGCAATCAGGGTTGGCCCGAGAAGTGGTTCGGTCTGGTGACGGGCTTTTTGGAGCGCGGGGAGACCGCCGAAGCGGGGATTCTGCGCGAGCTCGACGAGGAGCTGGGTCTTCGGGGCACGGTCGTCGAGATGCTCGGAGTCTACCCCTTCGCCTTGATGAATCAGCTGATCGTCGCCTACCACGTGCGCGCCGAGGGGGAGATCAGACTCGGCGCCGAGCTCGCCGATTTCCGGGCGATCGAGCCGGCGAAGCTGCGTCCCTGGCCGGGCGGAACGGGCGACGCGCTCCGCGAGTGGATGCGCCGCAACGTCGAGGGCCACTCCTAGCGCTTCGGGCGAACGTCGCCGGGCGCGCCCCGAGTGATGTTGCGCTAGATTCGGAAGCCCTCGGCGGCGAACCAGCGCGGATCGTCGTCACCATCGAGAAACCGCCGGATCACACCGTTGGCGTCGGCGGCGCGGTCCATGAAGCAGCCGTGGGCGCTGCCCTCGAGGATCACGAAGCGGCTGTTCGGCAGGTGCAGGTGCAAGAGCTCGCCGTTCTTGAGCGGCACCAGCTCGTCGCGATCGGCGTGGAGCACCAGCGTCGGGTGGCGAATCCGGTCGAGACGCGCCAGCGTGTCGTGGCTGACCGTTGCCGCCGCCTGCAGCACGAAGCCGCGGAGCGGAGCGAGATTGGCCAGCGTCAGCTCGACGAACTCGCGTTCGATGTGGGGCTGGGCGACGAGGGTCTCGGGGGTGAAGAGCAGGCGCAGGTTGTCGCGGGCGATCTGGCGCGGCGAGCGGCCGCGGTTGATCAAGAGCGTCTCGAGCACATCGACGCTCGGTAGCGCGTAGCGTGCGCCGGGCGTCGTCACACAGAGCACCAGGCGCTCGACGACCTCGGGGAAGAGCAGGGCGAGGTGCTGGGCGATCATTCCGCCCAGAGAGACGCCGACGACGTGGGCCCGCTCGATCCCGACGGCGTCGAGCACCGCCTTGGCGTCGCGCGCCATATCTTCGAGCGTGAAGGGCTTTCTGGGCACCGACGAATCCCCGACGCCGCGATTGTCGAAGGGGATCAGCGTGAAGTGCTCTCTGAGTCCATCGATTTGTGGCTTCCAGAGCTGGCGACTCGCCCCCAGGCCCATGATCAGCAAGACGGGCGGCCCCTCTCCGACGACCTCGTAGGCGATCTCGAGCGCTCCGCTTTGGGCGAAGCGCGTCGACGGGCTCGGCTGACGTCGGTGTCTCATTTGTCGATCCTCATCCCGAGGGCCCAGAGCAGAAAGGCGTAGCGGTCGGCGGTGGCGAGGATACGCTTCATCAGCGGCGTCCCGGCTCCGTGGCCGGCCTTGCTCTCGATCCGCAAGAGAACGTGCTGCCCGGGTGTCGTCGAGGCCTGGAGTCGCGCGGCGAACTTGCGCGCGTGGAAGGGGTCGACCCGATCGTCGTGGTCGGCGGTCATCACCATCGTGATCGGATATTTCGTGCCCGCCTTCAGCTTGTGATACGGCGAGTAGGACCAGAGCCACTCGAACTCGTTCGGTTTGTTCGGATCGCCGTACTCCTTCATCCAGAGGCGGGCAACCGTCGAGATCGGATAGCGGATCATGTCGGTCAGCGGCACGGCGCAGATCACGGCGCCGAAGAGCTCAGGGCGCTGGGTCATCACCGCCGAGACGAGGAGGCCGCCGTTCGACCCGCCGCGAATCGCCAGGCGCTTGCGGCTGGTGTAGCGCTCGTGGATGAGCCACTCGCCGGCGGCGATGAAGTCGTCGAAGACGTTCTGCTTGGTTCCTCGGCGCCCCGCGCGGTGCCACTTGTCGCCGTACTCGCCACCGCCGCGGAGGTTGGCGACGGCGAGGATTCCGCCGCGCTCGAGCCACGGGATCGCGCCGACGATGAAGACGGGGTTGATGCTGATGTTGAAGCCGCCGTAGCCGTATAGCTCGGTCGGGTTCTTGCCGTTCTTCTTCAGACCGCGTTTGTAGATCAGGAACATCGGGATCTTCGTGCCGTCCTTCGAGGGGTAGAACACCTGCTCGGTGACGTAGCGCGCGCCGTCGACGGTCTTCTTCGCCGAGGCGAGGGACGTCAGCCTTCTTGTGGCGGTGTCGTAGCGGAAGACCGTCGGCGGGAAGACCCAGGACTGAAAGCTGAAGAAGAGCTCGCTCGAGCCGTGGGCGGCGAAGAGGCCGTCGACCGTGCCCTTCGCGGGCAGGCTGATCGAGCCTCGGGGGCGACCGTCGAGGCCGACGATCGTCAGGCGCGAGGTGACGTCGACCACCGACTGCACGACGATCGCGTCCTTCACCGCGCGGAAGCCGGTGATCACGCCCGTCTGCGGCTCGGCGACCAGCGTCTTCCAATGGTCGAATGCCAGCTTGTCCAGCGTGGTCCACATCACGCGACCCCGCGGAGCCTTGTAGGTCGTGAAGACCACGAGCTTGTCGCCGATCACGTCGGCATCGAAGCGACCATCGAGCCCCTGTGCGATCGCCCGAAACGGTCCCTTCGAGCCGATCGGGCGCAGGTAGAGGTCGTTTTTCGCCCAATCGAGGCTGGTCTCGATCAGGTGATAGCGGTCGTCGGACGAGGCGTACTGCCCGATCCATTCCTCCTTGACCCGCCCTTCGCCAAAGACGAAGCGATCCTCGCTCTGGGGTGTCCCGAGGCGATGATAGAACAGGCGTCGATAGTAGGTCTGGTCGGCCTTCGGCACGCTGCCTGGTGGCGGGAAGGCGACGTAGTAGAAGCCGCGGCTGTCGGGGGTCCAGACCATGTTCGGCCAGCGCACGCGCGTGATCCGGTCGCTTCGCAGCGCGCCGCCGTCGATCACCAAGACGCGGATCTCGGACCAGTCGCTGCCCTTTGCCGCCGCCGCATACGCCAAAAGCTTGCCGTCGGGCGAGACGCGCACGCGTTGAATCGCCACGGTGCCGTCCTTCGAGAGCGTGTTCGGATCGAGCAACAGGCGCGCCTTCGCGGTGTAGCTGCCGTCGCGCAGATAGAGCAGCGGCTGGTTCTTCAGCCCCTCTTTGCGGAAGAAGAAGTAGCGCGTTCCGCGGACGAAGTAGCTCGAGTCCGAGGTGTAGTCGTAGAGCTTCTTCAGCTCGGCGACGATTCGTTTGCGCGCTGGGATCTGCGCCAGAACGGACTCGGTGCGCTTCTGCTGCTTGTCGATCCAGCCCTTGACCGCCGGGTCCTTCTCGTTCTCCAGCCAGCGATAGGGATCGCTGATCGACACGCCGTGGAGGGTGTACGTCGTCTTGCCGGTACGCGCTGGGATCGGCTTGGGGACGCGGACGCGCGGCGCCGCCGTTGCCGCGAGGGCGCCAGCTAGCAGCGCGAGTAGGGCCAGCACCGTGATCGTCTCGATTCGCTTCATCGTCAAATCTCGCATGGTTCGCTCGGCTGTCGACTCTATCGAACTTTGATCCGAGGCGCAATCGATAGCCACCAGAGGCGGTCGCGAGGGACGGCGACGAGGGGGCGACAGCGGGTCTCGAGCGCCAGAGGCCGGCGCCACCGAGGGCGCCCAGAGGAGGCGAGGCGAGCCTTTCGGCTTGCATTCTGGCCCCAGAGGCAATATCGTGGAAACCCGATTGGATGATCCTCAATCCTGATACGGGTTTCGGACTAGAGACGGATTGGCAAGGCCGACGAAACCGCGGCCGGGCGTCGTCTCCAAAGACGCCGAGGGATCGAATGACCGCGTCCGGCCCCCTCTACAACGTGCAAAAGACCATCGCCCATCTCTTCGAACACCAGGCGGAGCGTTTTCGGCACCGCGTCCTGTTCTATTTTCAGAGCGGAAATCGCTGGGTCGGACGGACCTGGCGCGAGGCGCGTGACCGCGTTCTGCGCCTCGCCGCGGGGCTCGAAGAGGCGGGCGTCGCCCACGGTGACCGCGTGGCGATCATCGCCGAGACGAGCCCCGATTGGACGGCGGTCGACCAGGCGATTTTGCGGCTCGGCGGCGTGACCGTCGGGATCTACCCGACCTCGACGGTCGAACAGGTGGCCTACATCCTCACCCACAGCGAGAGTAGGGTCTTGTTCGTCGAGAACGCCGCCCAGTGGAAGCGGATCGAGGGAATTCTCGAGTCCTGCCCCGATCTCCGTCGCCTCGTGCTGATTCGACCCGACCGTGCGCTTCTCAGTGAGAGCCCGCGCGGCTTGCAGTCGCTCAAAGCGCTGGAAGAGCAGGGCGAGCTCGCCCTCGCTAGCGACGCCAGCTTCGCGGCCCGCACCCTCGAGCGGGTGAAGCCCGACGACGTCGCCACCCTGGTCTACACGAGCGGTACGACAGGGCCGCCGAAAGGCGTCGTGCTCACGCACCGCAACCTCTTCGAGATCTCCGACGTCGCCAACCGCTGGCTCGGCAGCCAACCGACGGACGTCGGCGTCGTCTTCCTGCCGATGGCCCACTCGCTCCAACGCGTCGCCAGCTACGGCGGACTGCGCTCGGGCGCCACGGGATACTACGCGCCGTCGCTCGACCGTCTACCCGAGACCTGGCTCGCGGCGCAGCCGACGGTCGTCTCCAGCGTGCCGCGGATCTTCGAAAAGATTCACGCCAAGATCAACGCGGGGCTCGCCGAGGCGCCTCCGCGGCGACAGCAGCTGTTCAAGCTGGCGCTCGGCGTGGGCTATCGCCACTCGGAGTATCTGCAACGCCGCCAGACGCCGCCGATCGTCCTACGCGCCGCCTACGCCCTGTTCGATCGGCTGGTCTTTTCCAAGATCCGCGCCCGTACGTTCGGCGAGCGCGTGCGCTTTCTGATCTCGGGCGGTGCGCCGATCGGCCTCGAGCTGCTGCGCTTCTTTCACGCGATCGGGCTGTTGATCCTCGAGGGCTACGGGCTGACCGAGACGAGCGCCCCGGCGACGCTGAACCAGGAGCAGTGGTTCAAGTTCGGCACCGTCGGGCGCGCGCTGCCCGGTGTGGGGGTGAAGATCGCCGACGACGGCGAGATCCTGATCAACGGCCCGGGGGTGTTTCGCGCGTACTACAAGGACGAGGCGGCGACCCGCGAGGCCTTCGACGACGAGGGCTGGTTCCGTTCGGGCGACATCGGCACGATCGACGAGGATGGTTTCGTGCGGATCACCGACCGAAAGAAAGATCTGATCATCACCGCAGGCGGGAAGAACATCGCCCCGCAGAACATCGAGAACCTGCTCAAGGCGGAGCCTCTGGTCAGCCAAGCGATGGTCTACGGCGATCGCGAGAAGTATCTGGTCGTTCTGCTCACCCTCGATGCCGAGGCGCTCGCGGCCTGGGCCGAGGCACAGGGCAAGTCGGCGCGCGTCGCCGCAGAGCTCGTCGGCGACCGGGACCTCGAGCGTGACATCGAGGCGGCGCTCGGCCGCGTCAACGGGCAGCTCGCGCGCTACGAGTCGATCAAGACGTTTCGCATCGTCGCCGAGGACTTCAGCGTCGAGAACGACATGCTCACACCCTCGCTCAAGCTCAAGCGGCGCGTGATCAGCGAGCGCTATCGCCCGCTGATTCGCGAGATGTACGACCAGTAGCGACGCCGGTCGACGCCCAGCTACAGATCGGACAGCCCGCGGCGTCGTGGCTCCGCGCAGGGCAATGCTCCCGCCCAAAGTAGATCATCTGTAGGTGCAGTCGATTCCAGAGGGCGCGATCGAACGTACGCTTCAGGTCGGCCTCCGTCGTCTCGACGTTCTTCCCGGACGAGAGGCCCCAGCGCGCCGCCAAACGGTGGATGTGCGTGTCGACGGGAAAGGCCGGCACGCCGAAGGCCTGGGACATCACCACCGAGGCGGTCTTGTGGCCCACTCCGGGCAGCGCCTCGAGCTCCTCGAAGCTGCAGGGGACCGCGCCGCCGTGCCGCTCGACGAGGAGCGCGCTCATCGCCCGAAGATTCTTCGCCTTTGTCGGGGCCAGACCGATCTCGCGGATCAGCTGCGCGATCTCGGCGACCTCGAGGCGCGCCATCGCGTCGGGCGTCGACGCCCGGGCGAAGAGCTGCGGCGTCACTTGATTGACCTTCTTGTCGGTGGTCTGGGCGCTGAGCATCACCGCTACCAGCAGCGTATAGGGGTCGACGTGGTCGAGGGGAATCGGTGTCTCGGGATAGAGCCCGTCGAGGATCTCGACGATCTTCTGCGCTTTCTCTGGTCGTCTCATCACGGTGTCGTCTCCGCGGCGTAGCGGCACTCGACGATGTGGTGCAGCCCGATCGCCGCCGCCGCGGCGACGTTCAGCGAGGTGACGCGCCCGCGCATCGAGATCGAGGCGACGACGTCGGCCATCTCCACGATCATCTTCGAGGTCCCCTTGCCCTCCGAGCCGACGACGATCGCCAGCGGGAAGGGCGGATCGATGCGGGTGAGCGGTGTGCCGCCCTTCTCGATCACCGCGACCCAGCCGCCGCGCTCTTGAAACGTCTTGAGCGCCTGGCGCAGGTTGCCGACCTTCGCCACGGGAATGTGAAACAGCGCCCCCGCCGAGGTCTTGACCACCACTTCGTTGAGCGGGCAGCTGCGCTCGCGCGGCGTCACCACTCCGTCGAGGCCGAGGACTTCGGCGGTGCGGATCAGCCCGCCAACGTTCTGCGGGTCGGTGATGTGGTCGAGCACGAGGAGCACGCCCTTCTTCGCCACGACCTCGGCGACGAGCTCGTCGAACTCGGCGTAGTGGATCGGGCTGCACAGGGCGATCACGCCTTGGGTCTTCTTCGTCCCCGCGAGGCTCTCGATCTTTTGGCGCGGCACCTTCTGCAGCTTGACCCGCTGTTCGTCGACGAGGGCGAGTAGCGCCCTGGGGGGGTGCGAATCGTGGGCGATCAGCACCTTCTCGAGCGGCTGACCCGACTGCAGCGCCTCGATCACCGGGTTGCGGCCCCAGATCACGAAGGGGGCGTCACGTTTGATTGGCTCATCCATCGCACCGAGAGTACCGATTCGCCCCGAGCTTGTCCACCGCCAATCGACGTCTCCGGGGCTTGTCCATCGCCAGTCGACGCGCTATAACCGAGTGACGAGCGGATCGCCCGCGCGACGCACCGACGCAATGTCGGCACCTTCGCCTCGAGGAGCGACTTTCGATGAATCCACGCCTGCACGTCGTCGACGGCACGTTCGAGTTGTTTCGCGCCCACTACTCGAAGCGGCCCTCGTTCACGGCGCCCGATGGGCGCCAACTCAAAGCGACGATCGGGTTGCTCCAGTCGATGATCGCCTTGTTACATGACCCCTCCGAGCGGTTGACGCACGTCGCGGTCGCCTTCGACAACCCGATCCGCTCGTTCCGCAACGAGCTGTTCGCGGGGTACAAGAGCGACGCGGGGATCGATCCCGAGCTCTACGCCCAGTTCGATGCCGCCGAAGAGGCGCTCGCCGCCCTCGGCTTCGTCGTCTGGTCGATGAAGCGCTACGAGGCCTACGACGCCCTGGCGACGGCGACAGCGCGCTTCGCTGGCGAGGTCGAGACCGTTCGTATCCTCTCGGTGGACAAAGATCTCGGCCAGTGCCTCACGGCGCCGAACGCGCGCCTCGTCGATCGAATCCGCAAGGTCGAGTACGATGCCGAGGGAATTCGCGTCAAGCTCGGCGTTGCGCCCGCCTTGATCCCCGACTACCTCGCCCTGGTCGGCGACAGCGCCGACGGCATCCCGGGTCTCCCTGGCTTCGGAGCCAAGAGCGCCGCTGCGCTGCTCAACCACTTCGGCCCACTCGACGACGTTCCGCGTGATGTCGTCTGGGAGCTGCCCCTGCGCGGCGCCGAGAAGCTGCGCCGTACGTTCGTCGAGCACTTCGACGCGGCCCAGCTCTATCGCCGTCTGGCGACTCTGGTTCGCGACGTGCCGCTCCCGCAGCGCGAGCTGAGCGAGCTCGCCTTCGACGGCGTCCCCCGCTCGCGCTTCATCGCCTGGGCAGAGGCGCGGGGCGCGTCGTTTCTCGGCGAGCGAGTGGAGCGTTGGCGATGAGCGACCAGCGCTTCCGCCGTGCGATCGAGCGGTTCGACGAGCTGAACGCTGCCGATCCGCGACCCGAGCCGCGGGAGTGGCGCTATTCGCAGCGGATGAGCGCCACGCTCGCCGAGCTCGAGCCGACGGCGTCCGAGGCGCTGCGTCTCGCCGTGCACGCCCAGCACCTCTGTCGTTGGCGGATTCCCCGCGACGCCTACCCGATGGATCGAGCGGGGTACAAGGCCTGGCGCGCCGCGCTGATGCAGCTCCACGCCGAGTTGGCGGGCGACGTGTTGCGCGAGGTGGGGTACGACGAGGCGCTCTCGGCGCGCGTCGCTGAGCTGCTGACGAAGAAGCGGCTCAAGCTCGACGACGAGGCGCAGACCCTCGAGGACGTCGCCTGCCTTGTCTTTCTACGCTTCGAGTGGTCGGCCTTCGCTGCCAAGCACGACGACGAGAAGCTCGTGCGGATCTTGGCTCGCACTTGGCTCAAGATGTCACCGCGCGGCCAGAGCGCTGCCGCTCGGCTCGAGCTCGACGACCGCGCGCGGACCCTTCTGGCCCGCGCACTCGCGAGCGCCTGACGCGTCGAGCGCCATGTCGGCCTCCGGCGGCGGCAAGAAGCGGATCTGGGCAAAAAAAAGCCCCCAACATCGTTGGAGGCCTGGAGCGGGAGACGGGATTCGAACCCGCGACGTCAACCTTGGCAAGGTTGCACTCTACCACTGAGTTACTCCCGCAGCGGAAAAGCGAAGATGGTTATACCGTCAACCTCGACGTTGGTCAAGCCCATCTGACACTTTTTTTGGTGCGGATTTCGAGTGGCGATCGGCGGCTCAGAAGGTGGCGTAGAGCGACTTGTTCTCGCCAGCCCGCAGGACCAGGTCGAACTTCTTGATCTGGCTCTGGTGCCGCACCTCGACCCGTTGGTTGCCCGGCGTGACCTTGACGGTCGCCGGCGTCGGGCCGACGAGGCCGCCATTGACGAAGACCAGCGCCCTGACGTTGGCGTCGACGATCAACTGCGCCCCTTGTTTGACCACTTGCTTGCGCAGCGTGATCGGGAGCGACGTCGTCGCCTCACTGATACTGACCTTCGAGTTGATATAGGCGTCGTGCCCAGGGGCGATCACCATCAACGAGACCGTCTGCCCGACGGCGAGGCCCGGTACGGTGAAGGTTCCGTTGCCCGCGACGCGCTTGCCGTTGACCATCACGATCGCCGTCGGCGGGTTCACCGTCACGACCAGCTGCGCCGTCTCGGGTTTGGGCGGATCTTTGGTCAGCGCGGGCACGACGATCTTCTGATCGTTCTCGACGATCGTGTAGGACTTCTCGTAGGTCGTGAAATCCTCTTTGGACAGCCGCACGATCAGCTTGTC
>JAGQJP010000575.1 GCA_020430585.1 Myxococcales bacterium
GCGAGCCGAGGGGCGCGCGCTCGACCCCGTCACCGCGGCACGCGAGGAGCTACAGCGAACCGACGAGGCGAAGCTTCGCCCCGCGCCGCTCGTCGACGGCCACGATCTGATCCGGCTCGGCGTACCGAAGGGCTCGATCTACAAAGAGATCCTCCAGCAGCTCGAAGAGCACCAGCTCGAGGAGTCGATCACGACTCGCGAGGAGGCCCTCGCCTTCGTCCGCCGTCTCACCGGAGGAGCATGAGCCGCGCTCCGCGCAACGCCGCCCTACTGATGGTCCTGGTCGTCGCGGCGACGCTCGGCATCGCTTTCGACGCGTGGTGCGCGGGGACGCCCGTGAGCTTCCGCTCCGATTTTCTGCGCTACGACAAGGCGAGCGACAGCTTCATCGCCCGAGGTCACGTCGAGGTCGACTACCTCGGCACGAAGCTCGTCTGCGACTGGGCGCAGATCCACCGTAAGAAGAGACGGATCTTCGCCAAGGGCAAGGTGATGATCTGGCGCGGTGGACTGCTCTCGCGGAGCGAAGCGGCGCTCGTCGACATGACCTCGATGACGCTCATGCTCAAGCGGGGCCGGATCATCGTCCGCCGCTCGATCTCGGGGGCGCAGCTGGCGCAGGCTCTCAAGCAGCGCAACTTCAAGCCGCTGCTCGCGGACGGGCAGACACTGGCTCGCCTCGAGGGCCAGCGTTTTCGCCGCCTCGACGAGAAGACGTACCGCATCGAGGGCGAGGGCCGCTACACCAGCTGCGTCTGTCGCGAGAAGCGCCCCGACTGGAGCGTGCGCACGAAAGACGCGACCGTGCGCTGGGACCGCGACGTGACCCTGCGCGACGCGAGCTTCTGCGTGCTCGACCAACCGATCCCGTTCCTGCGCTTTCCCTGGCTTCGGCTGCCGATCGGGCAGCGCCGCAGCGGCCTGTTGCTCCCGACGATCACCGTCGACGGGCGCGACGGGTTGCAACTCGGGTTGGCCTACTACTGGGCGCCGACGGCGAGCTTCGACACGACCTTCGGACTGACCTTCAGCCAGGATCGCGGCGTGATCGAGTCGATCGTCTCGCGCTGGCAGATCGATACCGAAAGCTTCCTCGTCGTCGGCTTGCGCCACCTCGCCGATCGCGAGGAAGATTGGACCAATCGCTTCGAGGTCAAGCTCGACCACGCCCTCACCACACGCTACGTCCGCTTCTTCGCCTCGTTGCACCTGTTGAGCGACCACGTCGTGCTCAACGATCTCGAGGGTGACCTGATCAAGCGCGCGACACCGTACACGCGCAACCGCGTGGCGCTGCACAGCGAGCTCGAGTTCATCAGCGTCGGCCTCGCCGCCGAGCTCTATCAGGACCTGTCGATCGAGCCGACGGTACGGCCGATCGCACCCCGCGACCTCTTCCGCGAGCGGCAGAAAGAGACGGTCCATCGCCTGCCGGATGCCTGGTTCTTCGGCGATCTCCAATTCGGCCCGCTGCGCCTCGAGCTCGACACGCGATACAGCTCGTTTAGCCCAGTCGGACGCCCCTTCCTCGACGTCGGCAGCGACGGAAGCAAGCTCTTGGGCGGCGTCGTCGACCTCGACGGGACCGAGGGTAATCGTCACCTCGATCCGAACGAGCCGGTCCTGCAGAGCCATCGCTTCGCCTTGACGCCGCGCGCCGACCTGCTCCTCGACCTGTGGGGCTCGTCGACGCTGCACCTGAGCGCGCTCTTCGACTACCGACTGCTCGCTTCTCGGGCCGACACCAGCCTTCGGCGGCAACAGCTGCTCCTCGCCCTCGGCGCCGATTGGAGCACGCAGATCTGGCGGATCTACAAGGGCCGCTTCCGCCACTACATCGAGCCGAAGGTGAGCTATCGGATCGTCCCCTGGCTGCGCGAGATCGGCGATCAAGAGCGCATCCCGCGCTACGAGCCCGAGGATTTCCGGCGCCGCGTGCAGCGGCTAGGCCTCGGCGTGACGACGGGCCTGATCGAGCGCACGGCGGCGCTCTTCCCCCGGGCGAGCGGCCAGTTCAAGCAGTGGTTCTCCCTCGGCGTGACGCAGCAGCTCGACTTCGATCTCGGCGCCCACGAGCCGAAGCTCGGGCACATGGTGATCAGCTTCGAGGTCACGCCACCGCTGTTCGCGATCAAGGGTACCGCGGCGATTCGCTGGCAAAACCCCGGATTGAGCGAGTTCGATCTCACCGCAGCCTTCACTGGACCGCGCGGGAACAGCATGATGTTCGCGATCACGCGTCTGAACACGGACGAAAAGAGCAGCTACTTTCGAGACGAGGTGTTCGCCCTCTATTTCCGCGGGATTCAGCGCCCACCGAGCTCACTCGGCAAGGTGACCCTGATCACCGCGGGGCCGACGCTACGGCTGATCCCCCAGTTCTCGATCTTTCACCGGATCAGCTACTCGGTCGAGGACAACCGCCTGCTGCAGACCGAAACGGGCCTGACCTTGACCTCGGCGTGCAACTGCTGGACGCTATCGGCGCTGGTCCGTACGCAGTTCAACGTCTCGACGCCGAGCGTGATGCTGACCTTCACGCTCAAGGGACTCGGCGGCTGACGCCGAGCAGTCAAATCAGTCGATCGAGGGTGCGCATCACGTGGTCGATGTCGGCGGGTAGGTCGTGGGGGACGTTGCGGTACCTCGGCGTCACCTCGGGAAGCTCGGCGGAGTGGTAGCCGACCTTGTGCTCGACGAACTTCAGTCCGTGGGCGGTGCTGATCACCACCACGCGGTGATGCCGCTGAATCACGCCGCGATCGACGAGCTTCTGCAGCGCCGCCAGAGCCACTCCCGTGTGCGGGCAGTTGAACAGGCCGGTGCGGTCGGCGCGCGCCGAGGCGTTCGCGAGCTCGTCCTCGCTCGCCTGCTCGACGATCCCGTCGAAGGCGCGCAACGCTCGCACCGCCCGGGGATAGCTGACGGGGTTGCCGATCCGGATCGCGCTGGCCTGGGTCGGCCCCGCGACGATTGGCTCGAAGCTCTCGAACCCATTCAAGTAGGCGCGGTAGAGCGGGTTGGCGTGCTCGGCCTGCGCACAAACGAGGCGCGGCGCGCGCTTGAGGATACCCGTATCGAGAAGAAGCTGAAATCCCTTCGCGAAGGCGTAGATGTTTCCCAGGTTTCCGCCGGGGACGATGACGAAGTCGACGGGTGACCAGTCGAACTGCTGAACGATCTCGATCGCGACGGTCTTCTGCCCCTCGAGGCGCAGCGGGTTCATCGAGTTGGCGAGATAGATCCCGTGTGATTCCGTGACCTTTTGGACGATTTCCATACAGCCGTCGAAGTCGGTCTCGAGGGCGATCACCTCGGCGCCGTTGGCCAACGGCTGGATCAGCTGGGCCGTCGAGATCTTGTTCTTCGGCAGGAAGACGATCGCCTTCAAACCCGCGGCGGCGCAATACGCCGAGAGCGCAGCCGAGGTGTCCCCCGTCGAGGCGCAGGCGACGGCGCGAATCTCCTTGCCCTGGCGGATCATCTCGCGCACGGCGCTGACCAGCACGGTCATCCCCAGATCCTTGAACGAGCCCGTCTGGTTGTTGCCGCACTGCTTGATCCAGAGATCATCGAGCCCGAGCTGCTGCCCCAGCCGATCGGCCCAGAAGAGATTCTCGCCGCCCTCGAAGAGGCTGACGATGCTCTCGTCGGCGATCTGCGGATAGACCCACTCTTTCTTGCCCCAGACGCCGCTTCCGTAGGGCCAGGCGCTGCGGCGATAGCGCGAGTCGAAGAGGGCCTTCCACTCGTCGGCCGAGCGCGCCTTCAGCGCGTCGACGTCGTGCACGACGTCCAACAACGAGCCGCTATCCGGATCGCGGTAAATCACGTCCGTCAGCGGCCATCGGCGCCCGGGATTCTCCAGGGATTCAAACCAAGCTTGGAAGCTCATCTCGCTCGGACCTCGCCTTTCCCGTCGCGGGAAATAGTGGAAAGTGGCACCGTTACTGTATCAGAAACCGGTCGTTTTTCAACGGCCTGCGCTGGCATTTTAACTTTGCGCGTTTTTTCCAATTGTGCTACCATCGTGCCCAATGGATAAACTTGAAGCATTCCAAGAGCTTTCGCCACAATAACGCAGCGAACGGTATGTCGACACAGCTACCCCAACGGTTTGGCAAATATATCCTGATGAACAAGATCGCGATGGGCGGCATGGCGGAGATCTACCGTGCCAAGACCGTCGGCGCCGAAGGCTTCGAAAAAGAGCTCGCGATCAAGCGCATCCTTCCCCACTTCACCGAAGACGAATCCTTCGTGAAGATGTTCATCGACGAAGCGACGATCGCCGCGAAGCTGCATCACGCGAACATCGTTCAGATCTTCGACTTCGACATGATCGATGGCTCCTACTACATCGCGATGGAGTACATCGAGGGCAAGGACGTCAAGCGGATCATCGACGTCGGAATCGAGCAGAACAAGCCGCTGAACATCTTCCAGAGCGTCCACATCATCATCGAGGTCTGTAAAGGGCTGCACTACGCCCACACGAAGAAACACAAGAACAAGCCGCTCAACATCATTCACCGCGACATCAGCCCGCACAACATCATGGTCTCGTACCAGGGCGAAGTAAAGCTGATGGACTTCGGGATCGCGAAGGCAGCCTCCCGTTCGACCAAGACCCGCGCGGGGACGGTCAAGGGCAAGTGCGCCTACATGTCGCCGGAGCAGGCGCGCGGCAAGCCGCTCGATCCGCGCAGCGACCTCTTCGCGATCGGGATCGTGCTCTGGGAGCTGGTGACCTATCGCCGGCTGTTCCTCGGTGATTCCGATTTCGAGACGCTTTCGAACGTGCTCAAGGCCGACGTCACGCCGCCGAGCCAGTACAATCCCTCGGTTCCCAAGGATCTCGAGCGGATCATCTTCAAGTCGCTCGCCAAGGACCGCGACGAACGCTACGCCAGCGTCGCCGAGTTCCTCAAAGATCTGAACCAGTTCTACTACTCGAACGTCGTCGACATCGACTCGATCGCCCTCGACAAGTTCATGCAGGAGCTCTTCAGCCCGGATTACCGCGCGCTGCAAGAGATGCAGGCCTCTGAGAGAACCGCCTTCGTCGACGAGATCCGAATGGAGCAGCAGGCGGAGCGCGAAGCCTCGGAGAAGAACCGCGACCGAGGCCCGGTCCGTCGTCCATCGGCGCCGCAGCTCAAGCCGGTCGAGCCCGCCCCGCAACCGAAGCCGACACCCCAACCCGTGGTGACCGCGGATCAGCTGGCCAGCGGCGAGATCGCCGCCGACGCGACGATCCCGATGTCGGGGGTCGAAGAGTACATGCAGAAGATGGGCGTGCCGAAACCGGGCGAAGAGGCTCCGGCCAAGACGATGGCGCTCTCGCCCGATCAGATCGCCTCGGGACCGCAGAGCTACCCGTCGCAGCCGCAACTCCGACCGGTGGGCGGCGGCCCGCAGCCGCAGCCCGTGCAGGGGCAATATCCGCCGCACACGGGTCAGGCGCCGCAATACATGTCCCACTCGGGATTTCCGGCGCAGCAACAGTATCATCCGCACTACACGCCGCAGCCGATGCAGGCGGGCTTCCAGGAAGAGCCGCCAAAACGGCGCTGGGGCTTGATCTTCATCATCATCATCATCATCGCTGGAGGTCTGGGCGGGACGGCGTACTACCTGTACACCCAAGGCGGCGGGGACTCGAGCGAGAAGCAGAACGACGGCAACGAGAAAAACAACCCGCCGAAATCGACGAAGGTCAAGTTCACGCTCAATGTCACCCCGGCCAACGCCAAGGTCGTCGTCGACGGCAACGAGCTCAAGGGCCCGCCCTTCGTCTACGAAGGCGACCCCGGCAAAGAGGTGACGGTCAAGATCAGCAGCCCGGGTTTCAAAGCGATCGCTCGACTGGTCAAGATCCGCAGTGAGGCGATGACCGTCAATTATAGCCTCGACAAGGTCGTCGTCGCCGGGCCGCCGGCCACGTTGACGCTCAAGACCCTCGCGGGAGCGAGCGTCAAGATCAACGGCGAGATGCGACCGAACAACGGGACGGTGATCTACAGGGGCCACCAGAACGACAAGCTCGAGATCGAGATCTACAAGCCGGGCTACATTCTGGCGAAGAAGTCGATCACCCTGACCAAAGACGAGACGCTCTCGATCGAGCTCGAGTCCTTCAAGGGCACGGCGACGATCGTCTATCCCTACGAGCGA
>JAGQJP010000576.1 GCA_020430585.1 Myxococcales bacterium
ATGAGCGCCAGCGCGGCGAGTCGCGGCTCGTGCTCTTCCGGCAACAACTCCGCCACGGTTTCGGCCAGCATTCCCCCGAAGCGCTGATTGAGATCGAGCAGGGTGTCGAGCACCATGCTGCGAAGCGGCGGCGATTCGAGCGCCCAGGTGATGACCGCGAAGATCTCCTTGCCGTGCTGCACGGCGAATTCTTCCGAGACGCTCAGCTGCGCTTCCAGGCGTTCTTCGAGGGGAACCTCGTCCCAGCTGCGCTCGAGCGACGCGCGAAACGGCGCCAGCATGCGGTTCAGCGTTTCGCGAAAGACGCTCGCCTTGTCGCTGAAGTGCCAGAAGACCGTCGCGCGGCTCACCCCCGCCTTCTCGGCGATGTCACGCATGGTCGTTCCGTCGTAGCCGTTCGAAACGAACAGATCGGTGGCAGCGACGAGGATGCTCTCCTGCGTACGCGCCTTGTCCGTACCACCTGCCAAGATCACCTGCTCCGAGCGACGTTCAATCGGGGTATGGCGATGGTGCCCCAATCGCGCCCGCTTCTCGGTCGAACCATCAGACCCGATCGGCGATCGGGTCTGATCACGCGCTGCGAAGCGCTTCCCGCCCGCCTAGGCTGCGCTTCGCGCATGACTGCCGCAGCAACACACACGATCGCCCGCCGCCCCCGTCCGCTGCGCGCCATCGACGCGATCGGCCGCGGCGCGGGCCGGCTCGGTTGGCGCGGCATTCGCTTCGACGTCGAAACCGTACTCGAGCACGCGCGGCGCAGCGCAAAGCTCGACGATTTCGGCGACGCGCGATTTCGCGAAGGCCTCGAGGTGCTCGTCGATTCCCTCGAGCGCGATGCGCGTCTCTCGCCCTTCGGGCGCTACGTGGCGAAGCGTCAGCTCGTCGAGGTTCTCGTTCATCGCCTGACTCTCACGGCGTACCGTGCGTCCCATCCCGAAGTCGAGGAGCAGCGGATCGAAAAGCCGCTCTTCGTGCTCGGTCTTCCGCGCACGGGAACGACCCTGCTCCATGAGTTGCTCGCACAGGACCCTGCGCATCGGGCTCCCCTTTCGTGGGAACTCGACGACCCGTGCCCCCCGACGGCCGCTCCCCTCGACGAAGCCCATCCCCGCGTCGTGAAGTGCGAGCGACGCTTTTCGGGGCTACGCGCGATGGCACCCGATTTCCAGGCCATCCACCCGATCGGCGCGCTGCTTCCGCAGGAATGCCTCGTCGCCACCGCATACGCGTTTGCGAGCGTTCGCTTCGAGCTCTGCTTCGATGTCTCGACCTACCAGCGCTGGCTCACGAGGCAGGACATGCACTTCGCCTACCAGACCCATCGCGAGGTGCTGCAGCACCACCAGTCGCGTCGCACCCCGAAGCGCTGGGTGCTGAAATCGCCCGGGCATCTCTCCACCGTCGACGTGATCGCCGAGACCTATCCCGACGCCATGATGATCCAGACCCATCGCGATCCCCAGAAGGTGATCCCCTCGGTCGCGAGCCTGTACGCGAACATGCGGTCGATCGCGACCGAAGACCTCCGGCTCGAAAAGCTGGGGCGCGACATGCTCGAGGTGTGGTCGACCTATCTGGAAGACGGAATCCGTCGAAGGCGCGAGACCGGCGATGCGGGCGGTCGCATCGTCGACGTCCACTTCCACGAACTCGTCGCCGACCCGGTGG
>JAGQJP010000577.1 GCA_020430585.1 Myxococcales bacterium
GGTCGCGCGAAACTATCTCGTCTACTTCCTCTTCTTTCTCTTCTTCAGCGCGATCAGCGGTGTCGGTATCGCCTACTTCAGCCACGTTCCCGACTGGTTCATGTTCGTCCTGATGTACGTCGTGCAGATCATCTCGGCGCTGCTCTACATCAAAGCCTTCTACCGTGAACGGACGCTCTCGCGGCTCGCCTTCGCGACGATCGGGACCTTCCTCTTCGCCTTCTGGATCTGGGTCCTCTATGATCGGATCCAACCCCGCTGGGTCTTCCTCAACGAACAATTGGTCCTACGGGAGGAGATCCCGATGCTCTGGGTTCCGATCATCGCCAGCGGGATCGCGATCGCGATGATCTGGATTCACGCGCTCTACCTGGCGAGCCACGGTGCCCCCGACGAGCGCAACGGCAAGTCGAAGGAAGAGCCCAGGGAAGCGGCCCCAGAAAGCCCCGCATAGAGAAAAAACCAAATCATACCCAACAGTTTAGAAAATCCGTCGAAACGATTTTCGGAATTCCTTGACAAAGCGATACCGCTTTTGTAAATCTACCACACGCCTCGCGGCGGCGGGCCGTTAGCTCAGCCGGTAGAGCAGCAGACTTTTAATCTGTTGGTCGATGGTTCGAATCCATCACGGCTCAAAAGTCCCCATCGTCTAGTCGGCCCAGGACACCGGCCTTTCACGCCGGCGACGCGGGTTCAAATCCCGCTGGGGACGCGAGGTTTCTCGAAAACCCCGCAACTCGCCACGAGTTGCGGGGTTTTTTTTGTACACTGACAGAGAGATGAGCATGAGAATCCAGACCGAACGCTTCGAGCTCCGCGTGGACGAACGCCAGCTGACGATCTCCGTCGGCGCGAGCACGATCACCCTTCGAAGCGCCGACGCGCTTCTACTCGCCGACGCCCTCCGCCTCGCTGCGTCGGCAGGAATCGGCGAGAGCGCTGGCGCCGCGGGATTCGGCGGAGCGGAGTCAGCTGCCGGGGCAGCCCACGACGACGTCGATGAGACCGGATACGAGGCCAGCGGATCACCACTGACCCGGCGCAGCCCTCGAAAGCGCAAGAGCCCGCGCGCCGCCGCTGCGCCGTCCGGGGCGAAACGGAGCGACGAGAATGACGCGAAACCGCGTCGCCGCAAGCGAGCGATCATCGGCGCCCCACGCACACGGACGACGGATTCAGAGGCTGGCGATGCCGACGAGACGCAGCTAGATGCCACGTTGGACGACGCGGGCGACGACGCCACGCGCCCACGGACACGCCGTTCGATCATCGTCGGGCGTCGTGCGAGCACGAAGACCGAAGAGACCACACCCAAGCGCCTGTGGGAGGAGTTGCGGGACTTTTTACTGGAAGAAGGGGACCCCGTGTCGATCGAGCGCATTCTGCAATGGACTCAAGATGCTCGAATCCTCGATGTCCGCCACCCGGAACGGGTAATCCGTATGACCCTCTCCAAACATCCCTCGGTGTTTCACCAAGTCGATGGCGATTGGACGGCAGCCCCCTAATTGTGGCGCGATCCGACACCTCCCGTCCGTCTCGGCCAAGCGAATCAAAGATCCGACGGCGCTCACGAAATTTGCCCTTGACGCCTCTATAAATTCAAGTAATTATGGAGATATTCAACAGCTTGAAACGGCGGGGAGGCCCTTCATGACAAAGGCGGAAATCGTCGAGTTGGTCTACGACAAATTGGGCAGCTTTTCGAAAAAAGAGTGCGCCGGGCTGGTCGACTTGACGCTCGAGATCGTGAAAGAGACGCTGGAAGCGGGGGAAACCGTCAAGATCAGCGGGTTCGGAAACTTCGTGGTGCGTAAGAAGCGCGACCGCGTCGGGCGCAATCCGCAAAACGGAGAAGAGATCCTCATCCGCGCCCGCCGGGTGCTCACCTTCAAACCGAGTCAAGTTTTGAAGCACGCCTTGAACGGCGAAGAGTAACGCCTTCGGGTCCGCGCAGTCCTGCGCCGCGTCCGTCAGCCGTATTGGTAAAAACCACGACCACTCTTCCGCCCGAGCCGTCCGGCCTTGAGGAATTCCTTGAGCAGCGCGCACGGCTGGTAGCGCGCTTCGCCCGAACCGAGAAAGAGCGCCTCCAGCTGCCGCACGACGACGTCGATACCCAGAAGATCGGCCATCGCCAGCGGTCCGAGGATCTGCTGGGTGAAGGTCTGAATCGCCAAATCGACGTCCTCGATCGTCGTCGCCCCTTCGTAGACGATGTGCGCCGCCTCGTTGATCTGGGTCAGCAGCAATCGATTCAGCAGAAACCCTGGCCGATCGGAGACTTCGATCGGGGTGATGAAGGTCGAGCCGAGGAGCGCCCGAAACTGGGCGAGGACCCGCGGCGACGTGTTCTGCGCGCTGATGATCTCGGCGACCTGAAATGTCCCGCCGATCCCCATCAGGTGCATCCCGACGAGCCGATCGGAGGCGTGGAGCATCTCGGCGACGCGATTGACTCCGAGCTCGTACGTCGTCGTGACCACCGCGACGCTGCGATCAATGTTCTGCTCGATCGCCCCGACCGCCTTGGTCTTGGTATCGAGATTCTCGGGCACACTCTCGACGACACAGCAGGCGGTGCGAAGCGTCGCAAAATCGGTTCCGACTTGTATTCGCGCGAGGATCTCGTCAACGTCCTTCTGCGCCATATACCCGTCGGCGACCCGCTGACCGAGAGTGTCGCGTAACAGACCGAATTCGCCATACAACGCGGTTCGCTCGACGTCGACCCACGTCACATGGAAGCCGTTTTCAGCGAAGAAGCGGGCCACGACCCGCCCCATCGGGGTCGCCCCGACGACGCCGATCGTGTGTGGATCGATGGTTGGCCCCGTAGCCGTTCGCGTCTGTGTCGCGCTCTTTGGCCGCATTTCCTACTTCCTATCGTTGGCTGTCCATGAGCCTCGTGCGGCTATTGTTCCAAAATTGCGCTCGTATGTCAAAACAGTGCATGGATCGCTTGCTCCAACAAGTCGAGGGCCATCTCCCCTTCGTCGCGAGTGAGCCCGAGCTGAGGACGAAAACGAATGCTCTGTTCACCGCTGGGCAGGATGAAACAACCCAACTCCAACATCGTCGCGCGAAATCGATCGCGTTCGGCGCTCGTCGGCAGGTCGAAGGCGATCATCAGACCGCGCCCCCGAACGTTCGAGATCTGCGGAAACCGCGATGCGAGCGACTCGAGGCCAGAGAGGATCGCCGCTCCGACGTCCTGGGCGTTCGAGACTAGCCCCTCTTCCTCGATGATCCGCAGAAACCAGGTCGCCCGCACCATGTCGACGACATTTCCGCCGAACGTCGAGCTGATCCGACTCGGCACGGTGAAGACGTTCTCGACCTCGTCGATCCGATCCGTCGACGCAAAACCGCAGATCTGGCTCTTCTTGCCGAAGACGAGGAGATCCGGGACCACTCCCAGCTGCTCGAAGGCCCACCAGCTGCCGGTCAAGCCGAGCCCGGTTTGGACTTCGTCGAAGATCAACATCATCTCGTGCTCGTCGGCGATTCGTCGCAGCTCGGCGAGAAACTCCGGGCGAAAGTGGTTGTCGCCCCCCTCGCCCTGAATCGGCTCGATGATGATCGCCGCAAGGTCGGGCCCCTGCTCCAACGCGAGCCGCTCGAGCTCGCCGACGACCCGCGCCTCGGCTTCCGCCACCGCAGCGAGGGAGTGATCGTCGAGGGGAAACCTGAGCTTCGGGTTCTCCAGACGCGGCCAATCGAACTTCGGAAAGTATTGGTGCTTGCGAGGATCGTGGGTATTGGTCAGCGAAAGCGTATAGCCACTGCGCCCATGAAACGCTTGACGGAAGTGCACCACCTTCTGACCGCGCTCGCCCAGCCCGGCGGCGAGGTTCTTGCGCACCTTCCAATCGAACGCCGCCTTGAGGGCGTTCTCGACGGCCAGTGCCCCCCCATCGACGAAGAAGAGCCCACTGAACGCGTCGGGCAGCGCGACACGAGCGAAGGTCTCGACGAACTCGGCAAACTCGACGCTGTAGATGTCGGGGTTGGAGGGCTTGAAACGCGACACCCGACGAATCGCCTCGTCGAATCGCGGATCGTCGAGCACCGGATGGTTCATCCCCACCGGGTTTGAGGCGTAGAACGTGAAGAGATCGAGATAGCGACGCCCCGTCACCTTGTCGACGAGAAAGCTGCCGCGGCTCTCTTCCCAATCGAGGACGAAGCGCGTCGGGGCGATCTGTAGTCGGTGGGAGGCCAGGGCGTCGATCACCTCGCGCGGTTCGAGTGCCTGATTCCGATCAGCCTTCATTGCCTTCTCCTGATCCCCTCGGGCGACGCGGGCGCGACGAACGACGTCGACCCCGAGAACGCCCGGTTGAGCTCGGACGCCGACCGGGAGCGGCGTCGGAGGACGGTGCCGGACGCGGACCCGCCTGACGGCCGCCCAGGGGCGCCAGCTCCTCGAGAAAACGACTCCGTATCTGACGAATGCGGTTCATCTGGTCGCCTTCGGGAAACGTCGCCAGATTCGGGATGAAGTCGATCTCGACCTCGGGATCGCGGCGCCCGAGGTCAGCGGAGAGCTCGAGCTTCGAATGCTCGCAGAGGCGCGACCCGACGATGCGTGAGAAGTGGCCTTTGGTCTTGAGCTCGCCCAACACCTCTTCGAGCTTGATCGCTTGCTTCTGCGCCTGGCCCTGGGCGCACTTGTCGTACGCCGCGAGGATCAGCTTCAAGGAGCGGTTGTTGAGTTGCGAGAGCCTCATCGATTCATCCTTTGAGCACCGTGTGAAAACAGTCGACGAGCGCGGCGACGACCTCGTCGCGCGCGCCGTCGATTCTGGCGGAGGCGGCGTTCGAGTGGCCCCCACCGCCGAAGGCGTCGGCGATCCGATCGACCGGCACGCCGCGGTTCGATCGCATGCTCACCTTGTACCGCCCTGGCGCCTCTTCGATCAAGACAAAGCCGACGAGCACCCCTTCGATCTCGTTGGTCCAGTTGACCAACTCCCGCGCGTCGTCGCTCTCGCAATCGCAGGCGACGAAATCGTCGCGCTCGACCCAACTATACGCCAGACGAGCCTCGGATGCGAAGCGAATGCGATCGAGGCCGCGCCGCATCAGCTCGAGCTGACCCCGGCTGCGCGACGCGTTCAGCTCGCGTTGGACCGCGGCCCAGTCGGCACCTCGATCGATCAGCTCGGCGGCGATGCGGAGCGGCTCGGCGTCGCCGCGGACCAGGCGCAGCGAGTTGGTGTCGTAGAGGATCGCCAGACTCAACGCGCTCGCCACGTCGGTCTCGAGCGGCCAGCCGAGCGCCAGAAACAGCTGGTAGAGCACCTGTCCCGTCGATGAACAGCTGGGACAGACGACGTTCTCGGCGCGCATCTCCGGCGGCGCTGGGTGGTGATCGATCACGAAGCGCGGAGCCGCGCTTCCCACGACGAGACGTCGCAGCGAGCCCAGGCGAACGGGATCGTTGCAATCGATCACGATCAGGCCGTCGTGGGGCGGTGCCGCGGACGCAACCGGCGTCGAGGGGAAGAACGCATCGACTGCACGAAAGCGCCGCGGGATCGGGCCGGGATGCGAGATCGAGACGGCGAAGCCGCGGCGTTCCAAGGTCAGGGCGAGCGCCACCGCCGAACCGATCCCGTCACCATCCGGGCTGTGATGGGAGACGAGCCAAAGATGCGAGCGATCGCCCAGAAACGAGACGAGCTTCTCCGCTTCTTCACGCCAATCGACGCTCATCGTGTCCCTCGATTCGGGTCAAAGCCCGTGCGGCCGAATCAGCTGGATGAACTCGGCGCGCGTCGACATGTTCGTGCGAAAGGCCCCGAGCATGCAGCTCGTGACGGTGATCGAGTTCTGCTTCTCGACCCCGCGCATCACCATGCACAGATGCTTCGCCTCCATCACCACCGCCACGCCGAGGGGATCGAGGACCTCTTGTATCGTCTCGGCGATCTGATTGGTGCAACGCTCTTGGACCTGCAAGCGACGGGTATAGATCTCGACCACCCGCGCGAGCTTGCTCAGGCCGACGATGTGCTGGCGCGGAATGTAGGCCACGTGGCATCTGCCGAAAAACGGGACCATGTGGTGCTCGCAGAGGCTGAAAAAATCGATCTCCTTGACGATCACCATCTCCTGTTGCTCTTCGCGGAAGAGCGCGTCGCCGATCACCTTGCGCGGGTCCTCGAGATAACCCTTGGTGAAGAAGCGCATCGCCTTCGATACGCGCTCGGGCGTCTTGGCGAGGCCCTCGCGGTCGGGATCCTCACCGAGCTCGCGGAGCATTTGATACACCAGTTTTTCCATTCAGGCATCTCCAGCAAATTCAAAGTAGTTACGACCGGTCTCCTCGACGCGGAGGCCCACCAGGGCGCCAGGCGCCAAGACGGGTCTCAGCCGATCCCAGAGAAAGACGACGAGTCGCTCGCCCGTCGGGATCCCGCCGACGGTCTGATTCAGATCGGTGTAGTCGAGGATCGCCTCGAGCACACGGCGCACGCGATCGTCCGCGGCGCCCCAGCTCGCCACCGCGAGATCGAGGGAGACGGCTATCGTATAACTGTGGCCGTGCCCCCGAGCGCAGATCCCGAACAGCTCGTCGTTCTCCGCCTCCGACAGGTTGGGGTCGTAGAGCCGATGGTGGGCGAAATAGGTGAATCGCCGCGTCTCAATCACGCGAGCCGCCCGCGCTCTCACCGAAGTAGTCATAGTAGGTCCGATCGTCTTGGTGCAGGCGCAGGCGATGCAGCTCGCAGTTGGCCAACGCGGCGCTGAGCCGCTCCCACGCAAACAACAGGATGTTCTCGATCGTCGCGGGTCGCTCCGCGAAGAACGGGATGTCGGTGTCGAGGCGACGATGGTCGAGGACGTCGACGATCTCGTCACGGACCAGCCGATCGAGGGCGGCCAGATGGATCACCATCCCGCTCCTCGGGTCCACGGGCCCCCGCACGGTCACCTCGAGTCGAAAGTTGTGGCCGTGCAGGCGCGCCTCGTTGCCGTAGAGCGCGTGGTTCTCGAGGTCCGAAAGACCCGGGCGATGACAGGCGTGAGCGGCGCAGAAATGGCTGATCCGCGTGAGGAGAATCGGCATGTAGTGAACCGTCAGGCGAGCAACAGCTCGATCAGCGTCGCCTTGCTATCCTTGGACTTGTAGCTGATCCCCGCAGCGTCGCACTTCGCCTGGAGCTCTTTTTTGGTCAGCGAGGCGAGCTCCTCTTCCGACGATGGTGCCAAAGCAGCGCTCGACGCGGCCTCAGCCGCTGCACCGGACGCCGGCAAGGGCTCCTCGTTGGCACTGGCCGCCACGGGTTCGTCGACGACAGGGGCCACCGCGTCGGCGCCTTTGGCCGTCGAGTCCGCCGCTTTCGCCGGGCCGGAGACACGAGCCGCGCGGTCCACGGGCGTTGGCACGTCGATCGGCGCGTCAGCGACAGTCACGGCGGAGGAGGCACGCGAGGCGGCTCCCGTCGCCGTAGCGCCAGTGGCAGTCGTCGATGACGTCGGCCGTGATACCACGCGGGGCGCCTCGTAGGTCGGCGTCGAATAGTCAGCTCCGGCCCATTGTGGCGCTTCCGTAGTGGGGAGCACGCCGCTCAAGAAGGTGTAGAGCGTCTGCATGTGTCGCGAATACCCGCTCGCCTCTTTCAAGAGCGCCATCGTGATGTCGATAACGTTACCCGTAATGCGGCGACCGAGGTGAATCAACTGTTCGAAGGTACTGCGTATGGCCATCTTTTCAACCGCTCCCTGTCCGCGCCTCAAAAAACGTCGCGCAAATTATATCGGAGTATCGCCTCAAGTCAACCAAAAGCGGGCCCAATCGCGGGATTTCACCTGTCGGAGTCGCTTGACAACGGGCCCCGCGGCGCTTATTAGATCGGCGATGGAGTTTACATCGTTCGAAATTCAGCTGGCGAAACGGATGAAACGGCTCGGTGTCACCTGGACCCCGCTCTGCGGCGACTGGTACTACTCGGAAGGGGGGTACTGCGATTTCGTCCGTCACGAGAAGGAGTTCCCGACGCTGGGCAAGCGCGTCTGGCTCCCGCTCTGGGAAGATTGCCGTCATTGGCTCCGAACGCACGGCTGGGTCCAGCTCGAGTTTCTCGTCGACGGCGAGGACCTGGTCGAGATCGAGATCACCCACGCCACGCGCGGCCCGCAAATCGCTCGCGGAAAATCGGACCGCGAGTGCCTCTACAAGCTGATCTGCCGGAGCCTGGAAGAGAGCTGACGGCCAACACCAAACGATCGATCGGCGCGAGGCGAAGGGGCTGATCAGTCGCGACGCGCGCTGTCGACCTCGCGTTGCATCCGTCCTCCACGTTCGCCGCGCTCGTGCGCCGAGATGCGACCCGATCCCCGATCCAAGCCGCTCGATTTCAAGCTCGGAGCGCGCCGTGTTCCTGGGCGGATTGGCGCTCGACCGACGAGCACGGGCGGACGCCGAACGAAGAAAAATCGCGGACGGAGATGGCGTACGACGTCGTTGGCCCACTCGGCGACCGAGGTGAGCTGAGCGCCGAAGGGGCGGTGGAGCATCCGCGGAAAGACCCGCTGCGTCACCTTGGCGCCACCGCTGCGCAAGAGTCGAATGCTGCGATTGACGACCTCGACGGTCAGCCGCTTGTCGCGCTCGCCGCGGGCGATCAGCACCTTCATCCCGCGGTAGCTCGACAGCGGAATGAAGCCCTCTTGATGCACCGTGAGCCAGCCGCCGTAGGTGATCACCGCGCTGACTCGCCGGTGGAGATAGCCGGCTCCAGCGATCGCCACGGCGCCGCCCTGGGAGTAGCCCATCACGATCACGGGCGAGCGCTCGAGCTGCAAATCGCTCTCGACTTTGGTCAGCGTGCGCTGCAGCACGCGCATCGCCAGCTTGAGATTCTCGACGTAGCGATCTTTGGCGAACCAAGCGTAGACGCTCTTTTGCGCGTCGTGCTTGTCGATGTGCACGTGGGGCGCCTCGGGGATGACGATCACGAACGAGCCGAAGTAGCGGCGCAGCATCGTCCCGAAGTCCTCGTGGGTCATCCCGTACCCGTGCACGGCCAGCAATATCGGGGTGTTCGAGCCCTTGCGGAAGGTCGTCGGGAGGATCACACGAACGTTGCAGCGCACCTTGACGCGAACGTCGTAGAACCGATCCTTGGCTTGCACGGACGAAGGGGCGAGCGCGGACCAGCCGACGGCGCAAAAAATGTAGACGAGGAGCGGTAGCCGTTTGACCATCTCCATAACGATAGTTTAGAATCAGCGGCTAATCAATTTTTCCACGTCGGTTCGTGCCGATCGACAGCGGAAAGGGCAGGCGATGATCACGTTCGACTTCATCAAGGCGGCGCCGAAGACCGACTTGCATTTGCACCTAGACGGCTCCGTTCGCCTACAGACGCTCGTCGAGCTGGCCAAGGAAAACAAGGTGCTGCTGCCATCCTACACCGAAGATGGCCTCAAGCAGCTCGTGTTCAAAGACACCTATCGGGACCTCGGCGAGTATCTTCACGGGTTTCAGTACACCTGCGCGGTGATGCAGACCGCCGAGGCGCTCGAGCGCGTCGGATACGAGCTGGCGGTGGACAACATCCTCGAGGGCGTGCGCTACATCGAGGTCCGTTTCGCGCCGCAGCTGCACATCAACGCGAGCCTCTCGGCGATCGACGTGCTCCAATCGGTGCACCGCGGCCTCGCGCGGGCGGCGGCGGAAGAGAACGCGCGCCTCGAGGTGCAAAATGGGGAGATCCCCAAGTTTCACTTCGGGATCATCGTCTGCGCCCTGCGGATGTTCAACGAGAAGTTCTCGAGCTACTACAAGAAGTTGCTACAGGTCTGCGCCCACACGAAAGCCCGGGCGGTGTTCGGCATCGCCTCGATGGAGCTGGCCCAGCTCGCGGTGGCGATCCGCGACGAGAACGAGATCCCGATCGTCGGCTTCGACCTCGCCGGCCAGGAGATGGGCTATCCGGCGGAGGACCACCGCGAGGCCTTCGGCTACGCGCACCGTTACTTCCTCAAAAAGACGATCCACGCGGGCGAAGCGTATGGCCCCGAGTCGATCTTCCAGGCGATCACCGAGTGCAACGCCGACCGCATCGGGCACGGCATGCATCTTTTGAACTATGCGATGATTCAAGACAAGTCGATCACCGACCCGCGCAAGTACATCGAGGATCTCTCACAATACATCGCCGACCGTCGAATCACCGTCGAAATCTGCCTCACGAGTAACATGCAGACCAACCAGAACCTCAAGGATCTGGCGAAACATCCGCTGGGCATGATGATTCAGCGGCGGCTCTCGACGACGATCTGCACCGACAATCGCACGGTTTCGAACACCACCGTCAGCGATGAAATATGGAAAGCGGTACAGACGTTCGCCATCACGCCGCGCGTGCTGCGCAACATCATCATCTACGGCTTCAAGCGCAGCTTCTTCCCGGGGAGCTATCTCGAGAAGCGGGCCTACGTCCGCGGGGTGATCGACTACTACGACAAGATGGCCTCGGCGCATCTCGGTCCGCACGCCGTCGGCCCCGAAGACGACATGCCCGACAGCGAATAGGAGCAGAGAGTCGATGTCGTTCGAAGGCAGAGCCGTCGTTTCCCATCTGGTCGCCGCCACACTGATCGTGGTCGCCGGGGTGTTACTCGGGCTCGCCGTCAATCAGCTTCGCCGCTCTCCCCTCCCCTGGTGGGCCCCCAAACAGGTCGAGCTCAGCGCGCCGTCGCAATACCTCGCCTGCGGCAGCGACAACGAGGTGAAGCCCGAGGCGAGCGGCACGATCTCTCAGAGCCGGGCGCGAGCGCTCCTCGGCAGCAACGATACGATCTTCGTCGACGCCCGGATGCCGAACAAATTTGCCTCGAGCCACATCCGCGGCGCGATCAATCTCCCCGAAGAGAGGATCGGCGTCGAGTCGCAAAAGACGATCGAGAAGCTGCTGCGCTACCGTACCGTCGTCGTCTACTGCGATTCGAAGGCATGCGCCTGTAGCGCGCAGTTGGCCTGGATTCTTCGCACGCGCTATCAGATGCAGAACGTTCACGTCCTCGAGCGCGGGCTCGGCGGCTGGATTCGCAACCAATATCCGATCGATACCCTGGCGAGCCAGCCATGAGCGCCGACACGCGACGCGAATGGAGCCAGCTCCTCGGCCTCCTCGCCCGACTCTTCGTCGGCGGGCTCTTCGTCTACGCCGCGTCGAGCAAAGCCGTGGCGCCGCAGGCGTTCGTGATCGATATCGCCAACTATCGCCTGCTACCGAAGCTCGTGCTGCCCTTCGTCGCCGTCACCCTGCCCTGGATCGAGATGCTCTGCGGCGTCGGGTTACTGCTCGGATGGAAGACGCGGGCCAACGCGCTGATCGCCACGGGACTGCTGCTCGTGTTTCTCTACGGGGCGATCCACGCGATTCGCAATGGGATCAACATCGATTGTGGCTGCTTCGGCTCGACGACCGCCGACCCGAAGAACCCGATCGACGGCTACACGGTGTTGCGGGACCTCGGCTTCATCTTCGCAAGCGTGGTAGCCATGGTGGCGCCGTCGGGTCAACTCTCGATCGATGGCTGGCTCGCGCGGCGGGCGGGCGAACGTCAACGCGACCCCCGCGATGAAGGCCCGACGACCGCTGGGGCTACGGACGCTTCGTGAAGAAGCGCTGCATCAAGCCCCGCTCGTCGGGGACCCCTTGTTTGATCGCGATCTCCAGATGCTTCTTGCCGAGATCGAACTTGCGACGCGCCTCGGTGAGGTCGTTCTTGCGCTGCGCTCCCATCATCTCGGCGCCGTAGATGAAGGCGATCGCGTAATGTGACTCACCGTGGGTCGGGTCGATCGCGATCGCTTTCTTGTACCATTCGTTCGACGCGGCAAAGTTCAACGTCGTGCTGAAGACGGTGTAGCCGATACCGCGGTACGCTGGCGCGAACTTCGGCGCGACCTTGATCACCATCTCGTAGAGCACGCGAGCGCGTCGGTAGTTGCGCTTCTTGCGATCGCTGGTGAAGGTCAGGCGAAATGCCTCCTCGTACTGCTTTTTCGCCTTGGCGTCCGACAGCCCGCGGAGCTCGGCATCGAGCGTCTTCTTCGAGCCCAATCCGATCGCCTTGAGCGGGATCGAGCCCATGTCGACAGGGCCGGGCGAGAGATTGTTCGTCTGGCTGTGGACATGGGGATTCGGCGTGAGCGACCCTTTGGTCACCTTGCGGCCGCCAGGGAGATAGTAGGGCGCCTGCGTCGGCGGCTCCTTCGAACAGCCCGCAAACAGGGCAACGGAGAGACAGCACACCAAGAATCTATGCGTTTCGCGCTTCATCGGACCTCGCATGCGGCAGCGCCGCGTTCGAAAGCCTAGCGTTGACTCGAGCTCGACGACAGTAAACCGCGATCGTCGGTTCTCGGTCAAGCCCTCTCGTCCCCCCGGCCGGCGAGCGCCGCGGGCTTCCTTTTGACATTTCGGGCACGAGCGGAGACAATCCCCAAAATGAGCAGCCAATTCGGACACCTCTTTCGAATTACGAGCTGGGGCGAGTCCCACGGTGGAGCGATCGGCGTCGTCGTCGACGGCTGCCCGCCGGGCCTGGCGCTATCGGAGGCGGACCTGCAACCGGACCTCGATCGACGCCGTCCCGGTCAGAATCAGCTCGTGACGCAACGCAACGAGAGCGATACGGTCCAGATCCTGAGCGGCGTCTTCGAGGGTCTCACCACGGGCACACCGATCTCGCTGTTGGTCTGGAACAAAGATGCGAAATCGTCGGCGTACGACGAGATGAGCGAGCTCTTTCGTCCGAGCCATGCCGATTACACCTACCAGGCGAAGTACGGCCATCGCAACTGGCAAGGCGGTGGGCGGGCGAGCGCCCGTGAAACCGTCGGCCGCGTCGCGGCGGGGGCGATCGCCAAGAAACTGCTGCGTCTGATCGCAGGAACCGAGGTGGTCGGCTGGGTCTCGAGGATCGGTGCGGTCAGCGGGCGGATCGATCCCGAGAGCGTCTCACTCGAGGCGATCGAAGCCTCGATCGTGCGCTGCCCCGACCCGACGCTGAGCGAGCAAATGATCGCCGAGATTCAAAAGGCGCGCAAAGATCGAGACACCGTCGGCGGCATCGTCGAGTGCATCGCACGACCCGTGCCGGTCGGTTGGGGCGAGCCGGTCTTCGACAAGCTGGAGGCCGATCTCGGCAAAGCGGTGCTCTCGATACCCGCCTGCAAGGGTTTCGAGGTCGGTAGCGGCTTTGCCGGAACGCAGCTTCGGGGCTCCGAGCACAACGATCCGTTCTACCACGACGGTCGCGGGGTGCGCACGCGGACGAACCACTCCGGCGGAATCCAGGGGGGAATCACCAACGGCGAGCCGGTCATCTGCCGTGCGGCGTTCAAGCCGGTGGCGACGATCTTCAAGGAGCAGGAGACGGTAAATCGGCGGGGCGAATCCGTACGCTTCACGGCGAAGGGGAGGCATGACCCTTGTGTCGTCGCCCGGGCCGTCCCGATCGTCGAGGCGATGGTGGCCCTCGTCCTCGTGGACCACGCGCTACGCCAAAAAGCCCAGCGAATCCTTTAATCTTCGCGATCCTGTATTGACAATCCACGGCGGTTCGGTGTTAGGTGCGCACTTGGTTTGGTCGCCAAGCGAAAAGGAACCTCCGATGACAAGCACACCGATCACGATTATCGAAACAACGATCAGCTGTTACCCCATTCACGACGCCGAATGGCCGCGCCTCGCCGTCTGCGGCGAGTTCGAGAACAAGAGCGAGCTCGACGTCGAGCACGTCACCGTCGAGATCGTGCTGCGTGGCAAGCTCGGACAGGTTCTCCAGGTCGCCGAAGGCTTCGTCGACACCGCATTCCACGATGGCCGCTGCGCCTTCAAAGTGGACTGCGACTACAACCCCGACTACATCGGCGAGATCGATCTGGTGGAGCTGCGGATCGTGCGCTGCGACATCGAGCTCCGAGTGCCGCCGACGCGAAAGCCGGTGAGCTTCGTCCCGCTGACGAGCCTGATCGACGACGATCCGTTCGACCCCGACCTCGACGACAGCGGCTTCAACGAAGACGACCTTCACTGACGTCCACTCCGCTCAGGGGCGCAGGGGCGTTCAGCTCTCTCGTTCCGCCGCCGCCACCCGGGTGTCGGTCCACGAAACCCCGAAAGCACCCTTGTAACTTTTACAAAATTACAAAATCGAATGTTTTCAGACCCTTGCCGGACACACCTCAAATCGTCTTAATATCATGGGGTTATGCCGCCAGGTGAAATGAACGATACGACACCAGCCTACACGTAGATGACAAATTTTCCCTGTTCTTTTATAGTGTTTGTAAAAAAGTAATTGACGATCGAAACCCCCGAACTATAATCCGGTGCTCATTAGATGAAACTCTGGTTGGGCTGGGGTAACACAAAATTTTCTTCAGAGGGAGTAAGCAATGAAACTCAAAAGCCTGCGCAAGTCACGTGTCTTCGTCCTGATCGCCTGCGCGTTCACGTTGCTCTGGTTCGCGAACTGCTCGAGCAAGAGCGGGAACGATGGCAAGGACTTGGGCAACACCGACCCTTCGAACCTCACTGGCGGTAACACCAATACGGGCGGCACCACCAATACGGGCGGCACCACCAATACGGGTGGCACCACCAACACGGGTGGCAATACCGGTGGCACAGTGATCAATCCGAACACCGGTGGCAATACCGGTGGGAATACGGGCGGTGTCGTGGTCGTCGATCCCGGCAACACCGGCGGCAATACCGGTGGTGTGACCGTGCAGCCTGACAAGCTTCAGTGCATGGACATCTTCACCTGTCTGAACGACAGCTGTGGCTCGAGCGCCTCGCAAACCTGCATGCAAGGCTGTATCGACAAGGCCGAGCCCGGATCGCAAACGCTGTTCAACAACCTCGTGAGCTGCATCCAGACGGCCTGTGCCAACACCGCGGACGACGCTGCATTTCAACAGTGCGTGACCGACAACTGTGGTGATCCCGCTGACAAATGCTCGCGTGACCGCGTTTGGGGTACCGATACCTGTGGCCAGTTCATGGATTGCTTCCTCGCCTGCCCCGAGAACGACGACGCTTGTAGCTCGGCGTGCCTCGACAAAGTGAGCGAAGCCGGCTACGACGACTACGATGCGCTGGTCGTTTGCGCGCAAACCAACTGCCCCGACCTCTCGAACGCCTGCGTCGCCGAAAAATGCGGCTCGCTGGCGCAAACGTGTGGCCTCGACCTGACGGGCGGCCCGACGACGACCGGTTCGGCGACCTGTGAAGAAGTGTTCGCCTGCGCCGACACGAACAATTGCCAAGATCAAGCCTGCATCACCAATTGCTTGAACACGGGTACCGCCGATGCGCAACAGCAAGTCTCGGCTCTGGCCGCCTGCTTGAACAGCCAGTGCGGCACCTGCGCCGATACCGACGCGACGTGCCTGAACAACTGCGCCGCCGAGAACTGCGGTAGCCAACTGCAAGCGTGCTTCCCCGAGCCCGCCCCCGGCACCGGCACGGGCACCAATCCGGGTGGCTTCGTCGACATGAAAAACTTCCGCAGCGTTTCGCGGTTGCAGTCGGTCGAGCGCTTCCGTGGCCCGAGCCTCAACATCCTTCAGCCCAAAGCCCTTCGGGGCATGAAGTCGGTTTCTCTGAAGAAGTAAAACCGGCCCGCTAAACCAGGAGCCCCGCTCGGATTCGTCCGGGCGGGGTTTTTTTTGCTCTCAGCCCAGGGGACAGCCAGCCGCGGTCACGTCATCGAGGAGGCGGTTCGAGTCGACCATTCGCGCGATCGCCCGAATATCCCAATGCAGCTCGCGATCGCCCTCCATACGGCTCACTTCGCTTCGAATCGAAGACAGCGCCGCCTCGAGCGCCGGACTGCTCGTCAGGGGGCGTCGTAGATCGAGACCCTGTGCCGCGCAGAGCAGCTCGGTCGCCAACACCGTGCGAGTATTGTCGACGATCTGTTGCGCCTTCAGGCCTGCGGTCACGCCCATGCTGACGTGATCCTCGCGGTTGGCGCTGGAGGGGATCGAGTCGACGCTCGCCGGATGCGCGAGCACCTTGTTTTCGGCGACCAGCGACGCCGCGGCGACCTGGGCGATCATGTACCCCGAGTTCAACCCGACCTCTGGTGTCAGAAACGCGGGCAAGCCGCTGTTGAGGTGCGGATTGACCAGCTGCTCGATCCGACGCTCGGCGATGTTGGCCAATTCGGCGACGGCGATCGCCAGAAAGTCGAGGGCGAAGGCGAGGGGTTGACCGTGGAAGTTGCCGCCGGAGACGACGCTGCCGTCAGCGAGGACGAGTGGATTGTCGGTAGCCGAGTTGACCTCGATCGCGACGACTCGCCCGACATAGTCCACGACGTCGCGCGTAGCGCCGTGAACCTGGGGCATGCAGCGCAACGAATAGGGATCCTGGACTTTGCGGCAGCCGACGTGGGAGTCGACGATCGCCGAGCCCGAGAGGAGACGCGTGAGGTTGGCGGCGCTCACCCGCTGCCCCGGATGCGGTCGAAGCTGTTGGAGCTCGGGGATGAATGCCCGAGGCGTCCCCATCAACGCGTCCAGGCTCATCGCTCCGGCGAGATCGGCCACCGTGCAGAGTCGCCGCGCTCGATCCCAGAGCGTCGCCGCCAGCGCCGCCATCACTTGGGTTCCGTTGATCAGCGAGAGCCCCTCTTTGGCTTCGAGCTCGAGCGGCCGCAACCCCGCTTTCTCGAGCGCCTCCTCTCCGGCCATCACGAACCCGCCGAGCTCCGCCTCGCCGCGACCGATCAGCACCAGCGCGAGATGCGCCAGCGGCGCGAGGTCACCGCTCGCGCCCACCGAACCGCGTCGTGGGATGCGCGGATGGACGCCGCGGTTGAGCATCTCGACCAAGAGCTCGATTAGCTCAGGCCGGACGCCCGAGTGGCCGAGGGCGAGGACCTGTGCGCGCAGCAACATGACCGCCCGCGTCATCGGCCGGTCGAAGGCCTCTCCGACCCCACAGGAGTGGGAGAGGATCAGATTGCGCTGTAGCTGGCGCATTTGGTCGGGCGAGATCTGCACCTCGGCGAGTGCGCCGAACCCCGTGTTGACACCGTAGACCATCTTGTCGGGATCGCGAACGATCGCGTCGATCTGGGCGCGACACGCTTTCACGCGCTCGATCACCTCGCGCGAAAGCGCGACGCGCGCGTTGTCTCGGGCGACAGCGAGAACGTCCGCCAGCTCGAGAGGCTCACCGAGTGCTATCATATCTACCCCGTCGTTCGGCCGTGGATCGTCGTCGCTTCCGGCCCTCAAACCGCGGCCAGCTCGAGTCGCGCGGTCGAGCGCCAACGTTTTCCCTGCCAGCTATCGCGCCTCGCGAGCTCGGCATCGATCGCCGCGAGGACGACGTGTTTGTTGATGCACCACTGCGGTGCGACCATCAGCGGCTTGGGCCCCTGCGCGGTGAGCCGTTGGACGACCATCTCGGGCGGGATCCGCTCGAGAAAATCGACGCAGTCGTTGACGTACTCGGTCAGCGATTGCGGACGATACAGCCCCTCGTAGAACTGGCGCGCCAACACCGTGCTTTTCAGCACGTAGGTGTTGTGGATCTTGATCCCGTCGAAACCGATCTCACCGACGAATCGAGCCGTCCGTTGGTAGTCGAGCGGCCCTTCGCCAGGAAGGCCGAGCATCACGTGAACACCGACACGGATGCCCCTTGCCTTCAGAGCAAGTGCCGCGTCGGCGACGTTCTGCACCGTGTGGTAGCGACGAACCCGCGCGAGGGTATCATCGCTGGCGCTCTGGAGACCGATCTCGACCCAGAGGTAGGTCCGCTCGTTCAGCTCGCTCAAGAGGTCGAGGATCTCGGGCCCCAAGCAGTCGGAGCGCGTGGCGACGATCAAGCCGACGACCCCGTCGACCGCCAGCGCCCGCTCGAACATCGGTCGCAGCCGCTCGGGCGCGGCGTAGGTCGCCGAGTAGTCCTGGAAGTAGGCGATGAAAGCGCGGGTCGAGAACCGCTCGACGACGTGCTTCATCCTGCGTCGCAGCTGGCTCTCGACCTCGGGCCAGCCGCGTTCACCGAGCAACGTCGTGGGCCGATGCCCCTCCTCGTTGCAAAATGTACATCCGCCGCGGGCCAGGCTCCCGTCGCGGTTCGGGCAGGTGAACCCGCCCTTGATCACGACGCGGTGAACCCGCTCGCCGAACTCTTCTTTGAGGAGACGATTGAAATTTCGGTATCGGTGCACGAGCGAGTCCTTTGCTTCGGTCCGCTCGTTATACCGAAGTTCTTCCGCGCGTTCAAGTATCGCCGCGACGGCGGCAGCGAGCGGCGACCGCCGACGCATCGGGCTTCTCGCTCGAGAGGTGCTGCCTCACGGTCCTGGGATGCAGGTTCCGACAGGCGGCGATCTCGTTCACGCTGAGCCCCTTGCGATGCAGAATCGCGCTCAGTAACGCCGAATCCAGAATCAGGCCATAGCGGCCACGGTGTACAGTCGACATGTTTTCCTCCATCGGTGCAACGGTGCGCGCCACCCCGGCGCGTCGATGGACAACGGGGTTACAAGCGGCAGGCCACCAGCGGCGGACCGAAACCCAGCG
Organism: Myxococcales bacterium; assembly: GCA_020430585.1. GTDB lineage: Bacteria > Myxococcota_A > UBA9042 > JAGQJP01 > JAGQJP01 > JAGQJP01. Next base: position 18,590 of record JAGQJP010000577.1, read on the forward strand.
AAACGACAGCGGGCGGCGATGAGGGAGTTGGACGGTCCCCCCGGATCGTTGGACGGTTCGCTGGACGACGAATTTTCTCACCGGTTTCCAGGCCCTTGGAAAGCTGCACCGTCCAAGACCGATTGGACGGTTTGGACGCTCCCGCCGATTTCCGCTCGTCGCTCGTCCGAGGTCGTAATGATCGGTGGCGCCCTCGATTGAGTCAGGGGCTCAAAGCTGCTACAGTGGCCGAATGAGACGCTCTCGTGCTGGTATCGTCGCCTGCGGACACCCGCTCACCGCCGACACGGCGGCCGACGTCCTCGCCGCTGGTGGGAACGCCGTCGACGCGATGGTTGCCGCCGGCTTTGCCTCCTTCGTCTGCGAAACGCCGCTGAGCGGCATCGGTGGTGGAGGGTACATGCTGATCCGCCACCCCGAGCACGGCACCGAGCTCCTCGATTTCTTCGTGCGCGCGCCCGGTCTGGGCGCGAGTCGACGTGACGCCGCGGCCCTCCACTTCGAAGACGTCGAGATCGATTTCGGGCCAACGACGCAGACCTTCCACATCGGCTACGGCGCGGTCGCCGTCCCTGGCAACCCGGCGGGCTTCCTCGCCGCCCATCGGCGCTGGGGCTCGATACCGCTTCCGCGTCTCCTCGAGCCGGCGATCGCCCTCGCCCGAGGCGGCGTCGAGGTCACGGACTGGGGCGCGACGATGTTCCGCATCCTCGGCCCGATCGTCGCCTTTTCGCCAGAGATGTCGGCGATTTTCGCCCCCGAAGGCCGCCCGTTGCGGCGCGGCGAGCGCTTCGCGATCCCCGAGCTGGCCACCGTCTTCGACGCGATCGCCCGCGAAGGCCACGCCGGCTTTTACGGCGGCGCGGTCGGCGAGGCGATGCTCGAGGAGGTGAACCGAAACGGCGGCCTGTTGACGCGCCGAGACCTCGAGTCGTACGACGTGGTGGTGCGCCAGCCGCTGCGCCTCGCGTACGGTGGCTGTCAGGTCAGCTTGACCCCGCCGCCGTCGCTAGGGGGCACGCTGATCGCGATCGGGCTAGAGACGCTCTCGCACCTGCGACGCGCCCCGGGAATCGCCAGCCCCACCGGCGGCCCCACGGCGGACGGCGAGCGACTCGACGGCGGGCTCTCGCTCCCAGCGGCGCTGCGGATCGCGATGGATGGCGTCAACGAGATTCGGCGTCGCTGCTTTCCCGACGGTGAGCTACCGAGCGACTTCTTCGCCACACTCGGTGACGAGCAGCAGATCGCCCGATTCCTCGAGCGCACGCCGAGACGCGCAGGAAACACGACCCATTTGAGCATCATCGACGGCGACGGCTGGGTCGCCAGCTGCACGCACTCCTACGGCGAGGGGTGCGGCCACCTGGTGCCGGGGACGGGGATTGAGCTCAACAACATGCTCGGCGAGGACGATCTCAATCCCAATGGATATCATCGGCACGCCGCCGGCGTCGGGTTGCCATCGATGATGTCGCCGACACTGCTCGAGTGGCCGGGCGGCCGGCTTGCGACGCTCGGCAGCGGGGGCTCGAATCGGATCCGCACCGCTCTGTTGCAGGTGATCGTCAATCTCGTCGATCGGGGAATGAGCCTCGAGGCGGCGATCGGCTGCCCGCGAATGCATTGGGAGCACGGGACGCTGCAGGTCGAGCCGGGATGGGACGCGGCCGCGCTCGAGGGGTTCGAGCGGGAAGGAATACCTATTAATAGGTGGCCCGAACCGAACCTCTTCTTCGGCGGCGCCCACGGCGCCATGAGAGATTCGGATGGTCGGCTGTACGGGATGGGCGATCCTCGGCGCTGCGGCGTCGTGCGCCTTGTCGACTGAGCCCGTCGCCGAGCCCCCGCCCGAGATCGCTTGATGGGCTAGCGCCTCCGCGCCGCTTTCTCCTCGTGTCCGCTCACGCCGAAGCGGCGCTCGAGCTCTCGGCGCACGTCGTCGAGGGTGATCTCCCGTGCCGCCTGGGCGACGAAGAGGTGGAACAACAGGTCGGCGATCTCGTGCTCCAGATGCCCGCGGTCGTCCTCGCGAAAGGCTTCGATCACCTCGGCGCTCTCTTCGGCGATCTTCTCCAGCATCACCTCGAGCCCGCGATCGAAGAGGCTCTTGGTGTAGCTTTTGTCAGCGCTGCTCGAGCGGCGCGCCTCGATCACCGCGACGAGGCGGTCGAAGACGTCGATCGCGGGTGTGCCGGCAGCGATCGGACCGGGGTCGGCGAGATCGACCCATCCTTCGTCCTGCAACGACCGGTAGAAGCAGCTTCGGCGCCCTGTGTGACACGCCACCTCGGCCTGTTCTACGAGGGCGAGCAGGGTATCGCCGTCGCAATCGAGGCGCAACTCGACGAGTCGCTGGATATGGCCCGACGTCTCACCCTTTTTCCAGAGCGCCGCGCGCGATCGACTGTAGTAGTGGACGACTCCGCTCGCGATCGTCTGCTCCAGCGCCTCGCGATTGGCCCAGGCGACCATCAACACGTCGCGTGTACGCGCGTCCTGCGCGACGATCGGCACCAGCCCGTCGGCATCAAAGCGTATCGCCTCGAAGATACTCGCTTCCACCGGTTTCCCCCTCAACGGTGCGACTCGGTCGCCGGGCGGACGACGATCCCCCGGGCGACGAGAAACGCTTTGGCTTCGGCGAGGCTATACTCGCCGTAGTGAAAGATCGAGGCAGCGAGCGCCGCATCGGCGTGCCCGAGCTCGAAGCCGTCGGCCAGGTGTTGCAGCGAGCCGACGCCGCCCGAGGCGATCACCGGGATCGTCAACGCGTCGGCGAGCAGGCGCGTCAGCTCGAGATCGTAGCCCTCTTTGGTGCCGTCGCGGTCCATACTCGTGAGGAGGATCTCCCCTGCCCCCAGCGCTTCGACGCGAAGCGCCCATTCGAGGGCGTCGATCCCTGTCGGCGTGCGGCCGCCGTGGGTGTACACCTCGAATCCACCGCTCGGACGAAGGCGCGCATCGATCGCGACGACAACACACTGGCGCCCGAACTGGACCGCCGCCTCGGAGACCAGCTCGGGGCGATTCACGGCGGCGGTGTTCACCGAGACCTTGTCCGCGCCAGCTTGCAGCATCCGGCGGACGTCGTCCGTGGTGCGGATACCCCCGCCGACGGTGAGGGGGACAAAGACCTCGCGCGCCGTGCGCTCGACGACGTGGACGATCGTGTCGCGCTCCTCGTGGGATGCCGTGATGTCGAGAAAGCAGATCTCGTCAGCCCCCTGCTCGTCGTACAGCCGCGCCAGCTCGACGGGATCGCCCGCGTCACGCAGCTCGACGAAGTTCGTGCCCTTGACGACGCGCCCCGATTTCACATCGAGACAGGGAATGATCCGTTTGGCCAGCATCGGCACCTCGCGTGTTGGATGACCTCGAACGGCGACGAGCGGCCCGACAGGCATCGTGCCCAGCGCTCGATCGTCGTCGGTCTTCACAGGTATACGAGATCCCGCGCGCCCGTTCAAGCCACCTCGGCAAATTGGCGACCTCGCAACCGCTGGCGGGGCTTGACTCGCCGATCCCCATCTTTTAGAGTAGACGCTTTGAACCGGCCGAGGTGCGGAATGGACGATTTCAACGAGCTGATGCGGACCCGATTGGAGAAGGCCGAGCGACTGCGCGCAGCGGGATTGAACCCGTACGCCAACGACTTCCGTGTCTCGCACACCACCGCGAACATTGTCGAGGCCGTCGGAGAGCGCACGCGAGAAGAACTGCAAGACGATCCGCGGCGCTACGTGATCGCTGGCCGGGTGATGGCCGTCAACTCGTTTGGTAAGACGACCTTCCTGCGTGTGAAAGACCGCGCCGGACGCCTTCAGGTCTACATCCAGAAGAGCGGGCTCCCCGCCGAGCAGGTGGCGCAGTTCGACGAGCTCGATCTCGGCGACATCGTCGGTGTCGCCGGCGTCGCTTTCCGCACCAAGACGGGAGAGCTGACGCTCAAGGCCGACGAGTTCCGCCTTCTGACCAAGGCCCTGCGACCGCTGCCCGACAAGTGGCACGGCCTCTCGGACAAAGAGACGCGCTTTCGTCAGCGCTACGTCGACCTGATGGTCAACGATGACGTGAGTCAGATCTTCCGCGTGCGAACCAAGGTGATCCAGTACATCCGACGCTTCTTCGACGAGCGCGATTTCGTCGAAGTCGAGACGCCGATGATGCACCCGATCGCCTCCGGCGCCGCCGCGCGCCCCTTCGTCACGCACCACAACGCCCTCTCGATGGAGCTCTTCTTGCGGATCGCCCCCGAGCTCTACCTCAAGCGCCTGGTCGTCGGCGGCTTCGAGCGGGTCTACGAGATCAATCGCAACTTTCGCAACGAAGGGCTGTCGCAGCGGCACAACCCCGAGTTCACGATGCTCGAGTTCTATTGGGCCTACGCGACCTACGAAGACCTGATGGACCTCACCGAAGAGCTCCTGAGCTCGCTCGTCGAGACGCTCTGCGGCGTCACCGAAATCCCATACGGCGAGCGACGGATCGAGTTCAAGAAGCCCTGGGCGCGACTGACCGTCAAGGAGGCGATTCGGCGCTTCGGGCCCGAGCCGGAGGCACCCCTCGAGACCCTCGCGGAGTTGATCGCCTTCTCCGAACGCCAAGGGATCGAGCTCGCCGAGCACCCCGAGTACGGCAAACTCTTGATGGAGCTGTTCGAAGCCTTCGCCGAGCCGCACCTGATGCAGCCGACGTTCATCACGCAGTTTCCCCGCTCGGTCAGCCCGCTCTCCCGAGAGAACGAGGCCGATCCGACGTTCGTCGACCGCTTCGAGTTCTTCTTCGCCGGGTACGAGATCGGCAACGCCTTCAGCGAGCTGAACGACCCGGTCGATCAACGCCAGCGCTTCGAGCAGCAGATGGAGCAGCGGGACGCCGGCGACCAGGACAACACGATGCCGATCGACCACGACTTCGTCCGCGCCCTCGAGTACGGCATGCCGCCGACCGCGGGACAAGGGATCGGGATCGATCGGGTGGTGATGCTGCTGACGAATCAACAGAGCATTCGCGAGGTGATTCTCTTTCCGCTGTTGCGCCCCGAGCAATAGCCACTAGCGGGGCGTAGAACATCGATGCCGAGCCGGCCCGAGAGCAGCCAGACGCCGCGCCAACGACGCTGGCCCCTGATCAGTCTCGTGATCTTCGGCGTCCTCGTCGCAACGGGAATCGGCATCGCCTACCGCGTCGTCCACCCGAAGTTACAGGACTACGTCTTCTTTGGAACGATCGTCGGCTTTCTTTCGCTGCTTCAACTCGTGCTCCTGCTCAATCTCGCTGGCGTCGCCATCTTGACCCTGTTGATCGTCTCCGATCGGCTGCGACAGACGCCCTGGGGTCCGAGCTTCAGCCGATTCGTCGGATTTCGGTTCCTGCGCTCATCGCGGGCGAGCGTGAAGACGACGGGTAGTGGGAAGCGGTTGAGCTGGCTCACCCTCTCCCTCGCCCTCGGTTGGGGCACGAGCTTTTTCGTGATCTACGCCAAAGATCTGCCGCAGAAGTTGGTTCCGATCGTGACGTTGCCGATCGTCTTCACGATCTGCCTCGCCCTCACGCTGTACCATCTGCGCTGGCTCTTTCGCGTCTTCAACCTCAACTCGGTGGTCTCGATCTTCGGCGTCGGATTGGGTGTCTGGGCGCTGATCATCGTGCTCAGCGTGATGGGCGGTTTCGCCAACGACATCCGTAGCAAGATTCTGCGCACCAACGAACACGTGCGGGTGCAAACCGAGCCGCTCGAAAAGGGCACGCGCCGCTACTTCGAGCTCGCAGACCGGGTGCGCCAGCTCCCCGATGTGATCGAGGTTTCGCCGTTCATCCGCTACGACGTGATGATCGCCTCGAACCTCAACCTCTCGTACGTCAGCGTCAAGGGCATCGATCCGCAGCGCGCCGACGTGATGAACCATCTCGGGCGCGACATCATCGAGGGCGACCTGCGCTTTCTGCGCTATCCCGAAGAGATCCTCTCGGACCGCGGCCTCTTCCCGAACGCGGATAGCCGCTACTTCAAGCGGCGCTTTCGACGACCGGGAGAGCGACTGAACCGCGACGAAAAAGAGCGCAAACAGCTGCTCGAAAAGCTGCGGAAGCGACCGATCGAGCCCACCGTGAAAAAGCCGCCGAGAACGGAGCCGTCGACGCCGAAGTCCCCGACGAACCGGCCGACGCCGAAGTCCCCGACGAACCGGCCGACTCCGCTCGGACCGACCACGAGCAAACCGGCGACGAGCAAGCCCACGGTGCGGACCGAAGACACCGACAGGCGTGTCGAGCTCGAGACACGCCCGCCCCTCAAGCCCGATCCGGCCTTCGACATCGATCCCTTCTTCACCGAGCGCGTCTATCCTGGGATTCTGATCGGGCGAGAGCTAGCGACCTCGCTGCAGGTGACCGTTGGCTCGGAGATCGAGCTGATCAGCCCGGAGGGTGCCGCAGGACCGGTTCTCGCGCCGCGAAACTGGCGCTATCGCATCGCCGGCATCTTCTTCACCGGTAGCTTCGAATACGACCTCAAGCTCGTCTATCTCGCGCTGCCGGAAGCGCAGCGCTTCTTCAGCTTCAACGCCGACGTTCAGGGCGTCGAGGTCAAGGTGCGCCATCCGCTCGAGACGCAGCGCTTCGAGAGGGCGCTCGAGGCGATGCTCAAGCGGGACAAGGCGGAGTTTCCCGGGCTCAACTTCACCACGCTGGATTGGAAGAAACTCAATCGCAACCTCTTCAGCGCCCTCAAGCTCGAACGGATCGTGATCTTCATCATCCTCGGCCTGATCGTCTTCGTCGCCTCGTTCAGCATCGCCGGTACGCTGATCATGCTAATCCTCGAAAAGACGAGTGAAATTGCCACCCTTGTTTCGATGGGCGCGTCGCGGCGCAGCATCATGGCGATCTTCTCGACGATCGGCACGACGATCGGCATACTCGGCACGGTCTGCGGGTTGATCTCGGGGATCGGCTTCTGCCTGTTGATTCAAGTCGGTGTGCCGACGCCGAGCTGGCTCTACCTCGATCGACTGCCCGTGCACATGGATTGGAGCGAGATCGTGCGGATCAGCCTCGCCGCAGTGGCGATTACCGCCATCGCGACGATTCCCCCCGCCGTATCGGCATCGAGACTTGATCCGGTTGAGGGATTGCGCTATGAATAACCGTCGACCGCGCCGGGGGTCGCAAGAAGTGAAACGGAGAACGTGAGCGAGCGCCTGACCCCATTGATCAAAATCGAGAACGTCGCCAAGACGTTCGAGCACCTCGGTCGTCACATCGATGTGCTCCGCGGGATCGACCTCGAAATCGGCGCGGGTGAGATGGTCTCGATCGTCGGTCAGTCCGGCGTCGGCAAGA